>CBFGNE010000155.1:0-7381 GCA_965649995.1 uncultured Mucilaginibacter sp. | reverse complement strand
AACCCTTATGTGCCTGTAGTATTAGAATTTCAGGTAGGAAAGCTAAAAGGTGGCGGGGACAATGTTGTTATTGATAAAGATACCCGGAAATTCGAAAATAAATACAAAGCGCTGATGCTGCATGTAGACTACCAGTTGGGTGATGCAATCGATTATTACCGAAGCGATTTTTTAAACATCATCAAAAACTTTTACGGGGGCATAGGCGTGGGAGCAATCTTTAACGATGTAAAAACCAACCGTTATAGCCTACTTGACCCTACGTACCGCTTCCCGGGGAAAGATAAATCTGTAAACGTTATTGTGCCTGTACGCTTCGGCTATGAGTTTAAAATATACGATTATTACGGTGTGCCAAAATTTGGTATTGATATAGGCTATCAACATTATGTAACGTTCGGCGAGGGGCTGGACGGCTACGAAGACCCAACCTCAATATTTAAAAACAACGCACCCGATCAATACCGCCACATCACCATTGGGTTTAAATATAACTTCGGTACCGAACACGCTTACGATAAATCGATAAAAGGGAATTGAGTTGAATATTGAAGAGTTACGCGATTACTGCCTTGCTTTGCCTGCTGTAGAAGAGGGATTCCCTTTTGGAGAAGACACGATGGTGTTTAAAGTGGGCGGCAAAATGTTTTTACTGGCCAGCTTGGAGGACGGACGCCACTTTAATGCCAAATGCGACCCTGAGCGGGCCATAGAGTTAAGGGAGCAGTATACCGAGGTGCAGCCCGGTTACCACATGAGCAAAGTGCATTGGAACACCGTTTTTATGGGCGGGGCACTTACCCGCAAGCAGCTTTGCCAAATGATAGACGATTCGTACCAATTGGTATTGAAAAGCCTCCCCAAAAAGTTACAGGCAGAAATAAAGGAAGCAGGGAATTAATTGGCCGCCTGTTCTATATTTGTTTAATAGATATGAAAAAACAACTGGCCACCCTGCTTTGCATTTTTGGCTTTTTACAAGCCCATGCCCAGCTTACCCCGTTTGAATTAAGCAAGAATAAAAACTATTCGGCCACGCATGCCGAGGTTATTGCTTATTACCAAAAACTGGCCAAGCAATACCCGCAGATGCGCACTATTGATTATGGGATGACGGATGTGGGAAAGCCCTTAACGCTGGTGGTTTTATCAAAAGATAAAGTTTTCGATCCCTTGCTTATCAAAAAGCAAAACAAACGCATATTGCTTATTAATAATGGTATCCATCCCGGCGAACCTGAAGGTATTGATGCCAGCATGATGCTGACGCGCGATTTGCTGAAAGGAAATAAACTGCCAAAAGACGTGGTGATTTGCATCATAGCGGTGTATAATATCGACGGCAATATGAATCGCGGCCACTCGCGTGCAAACCAAAACGGGCCGGATGCCTATGGCTTCCGCGGTAATTACCGCAACCTTGATTTGAACCGCGATTTTATAAAAGCTGATAGCCGCAATGCCCTTGCCTTTACGCAGATACTGAATACCTGGCAGCCCGAAGTGTTGCTGGACAACCACGTAAGCGATGGTGCCGACTACCAGTACGTGATGACGCTGATAGAAACCCAAAAAGATAAACAAAACCCTTTATTAGCCGATTATACCGCCAAAGTAATGACTGCCGACCTCTATAAAGGCATGAAGAAAAGCGGCTTTGAGATGATACCCTATGGCGCAGGCGAAAGCGGGCTGCCCGATAGCGGTATCGTTAGCTTTATGGAAACGCCAAGGTTCTCTACGGGCTTTGCGGCGCAGCATAACATGATTAGCTATATGACGGAAACGCACATGCTGAAACCCTTCGACAAGCGCCTGTATGCTACCTATAACTTTATGGAGCAACTGATAGCCATTTGCCAGCGCGATGCCAGGGTAATTGGCGATTTGCGTAGAAAGGTGGATGCGGAAGTGAGCAGGCAAAAAACTTTTGCGCTTGCCTGGGGACTGGACGAAACCAAGGTGGATACTATTACCTTTAAAGGGTACGAAGCCGCGTATAAAACCAGCGAAATAAGTGGGCTAAAGCGGTTGTATTATGACCGGAATAAACCCTACACTAAAACCATAAAACTCTTTAATACCTATAAAGCTACCGCTACTGCTGATAAACCGATAGCTTACGTTATTCCGCAGGCATGGGGTAAGGTTATCGACTTGTTTAAACTGAACCGGGTTGCTATGAAGCAGCTGGCGCATGATACTACGCTAAGTTTGCAGATGTACTACATTGCCGACTATAAAACCGCTACCCACCCCTACGAAGGGCATTACATGCACAGCGGGGTAAGGCTAAATCCGGTGGATAGCAAGGTTAAATTTTACGCAGGCGACTACGTTGTATATGTAAACCAACCCATAAACCGTTACATTGTAGAAACTATGGAGCCGCAGGGTGTAGATTCTTTCTTCGCCTGGAACTTTTTCGATTCGGTATTGGGGCAAAAGGAATATTTCTCGGACTATGTGTTTGAAGATATTGCCGCTGATTTGTTAAAGAAAGACCAGGAGCTGCGCAAAAAACTGGATGATGAAAAAGCAAAAGACCCCAAAATGGCAGCCAGCGCAGCGGCACAGCTTAATTTTGTTTACCGCAACTCGCCCTACTTCGAAAAAACCTATCTGCGTTACCCTGTGGGAAGGTTGCTAACTGATACTAAACTCGACCTGAAATGATGGAATACCTTACGATGGCCCCGGTGGCATCGGTAATTTTTGTAATAACATTGGCAATGTCGCTCTGGGCTTTTTCCGACCCTAACGTTTACGCCCGGTGCATCCTCAACCCCTACGAAGCATCGCGTGGCTATCGGGTTTACACAGTAATAACCAGCGGGCTGATACATGCGGATTGGAACCACTTGTTCTTCAACATGCTGTCGTATTATTTCTTTGCTTTCCAGTTGGAATCAGTTCTTGGGCACTGGCAATTTGGGGTACTATACCTCGTAACCATGGTACTTGCCGATCTTCCTTCCATCTATAAACACAGGGACGATTCCTGGTATAATACGTTAGGGGCATCCGGGGCGATAAGTGCAGTTGTTTTCAGCGCCATCCTGTTCAATCCAACAGGGGAAATGGGTTTGCTGTTTTTACCCTTCAGGATACCCGCCTGGATATTCGGCATCCTTTACCTTGTGTACTGCCATTTTGCATCCAAGCACGCGCGCGATAACATTAACCACGATGCACACTTTTTTGGTGCCGTGAGCGGTGTTTTTATAACTATACTCCTTCATCACAACATCATTAACGAATTTATAAAGCAGTTTTAACGCGGCAGTTCGATTGCCGATGCAGCAATACGGCTGCCATCGGGGTTAAATAAAAAGCTAATGGGCTGGCTGGGGTTTTTGATGATCTCTAACAGTAAGAAGCCCCAGTTTTTCCAGAAGCTTTCCAGCACTTGCCCATAGGTTTTATTGGCCCATTCATCAAACAAGGGCTTACTGCTGATGCCGCGCAAGGGCATAGCTTCCACAAATATATCCTCGCCAACGGGCATCACTTCATACTCGGGCAATCGGTTAAACAGGTAGTTGGAGTAGAACACCCGTGCAGAAAACTCCTCGAACTGAATAGGATGCAGGGTATCCTCCTTTATCTGCTCATATAATTCGCGGTGGTAGCTGGCGTTTGCGCCATTATCCTGCAGGCACATCACCAGCCCAAAATTTGCTATCCGCAGGGCAAATGTTTGGGTGTTTATCTCGTCGCGGTAGCCAAACTCGTTCTCCTTATTATCCACTTTAAACAAAAATAAGCTGTGAGGTTTAAAATCTTCAAACTGTATGGGCAGGTTGATGCTTTGCAGCATTAGGTGCAGGTGGCTGAATTTGTGGATGATGGATTGCGATATATTAAACTCCTCGCCCTGCGCATGTTGCATTTTTATGCCGGCCTGCAATTCGTTAAAAATAATGCCATATAGCAGCTTGCTTACCCATTGAAAAAGCATTAGTTCATCAAGCGCTTTTACACCTTCATAACCTGCGGCAACAGCTGCGGATATTTCTGCCTCCAGCGGTTCTAAATAGCTTTCGTTTACAGCGGCCGAGCAGGGTATCTTGAGGTCTTTGTAGGTAGCAATGCTCTCGTCGAGCAGTTTAAAGGGCTGGTCCTCCAGGCTGTAAAGGCTCATCAACCATTGGGGAAATACCTGTATTTTTTCTTCGATACTGCTTAATTCCTGCCCCGTTAAGAAGCATTTGCTGTTACTGAAATTAAAAGTGCTGAAGGGGTGGTAAATTTGTGCCGCCATGCCTGCAAAGATAAGCAGCTTTTAGAAGTATTATTTTAGCTTTGAGTTTTATGTAGTAAATATGACTTTATCTCTTTTAAGCCTCTCGGAAAACGAGCACGAGATCTACAAACGAACGCAACAACAACTAAATAGCAACGTTGCTACCGAGAGCGACTGGCAGGATGATAAGTTGGTGCTGGATAACTACAAAGCCATACACCGCGAGTACCTGCGCATTTTTAAGGAAGTAGAAGACGAGTCCACCAGGCTGGAAGCACTTAAGCGGCTGGTATTTTTAAACTGGAACTTAATTGTGGAGACCGATTGGCTTACCGGAATAGATGACCTGGACGAGGCGGTTATTTTTGAATCGTACAGCATCCTGAATGACTACATGAAGCAAGGCAAATTTAATGCTGAGTTTACCTGGATGCTAAGCCACTACGCTGTTTGGGATTACGCCATCCTGCAATTTGTGGAAGATAAATTATTTGAACTAACCCAGTTTGTAAAAACGATAGATATATCAAAAAAGAAATTCCCAACAGAACAACCCTCCGGCACTTTTGATGACCGCGGCCAAATGGGTATTTACTGGGCGTTAATGATAAATACGGAGGCCTGAACATGAAACTTACTTACCAGCCTTTTGAATTGCAGCTAAAGCATACGTTTACCATTGCTAAATTTTCGCGCACCAGTACGCCGGTGATGCTGCTACAAGTGGAGCACGAAGGCGTGATTGGTTATGGGGAGGCCTCGATGGTGCCCTACATGGGCGAGAGTTACGAAACGGCCAACGCATTTTTGAGTAAGGTAGATGCCGGGCAATTTAGCTACCCTTTTGATTTTGAGGCGATCATCAGCTACCTCGACAGCATCGCCCCCGGCAACCCGGCTATAAAGGCGGGAATAGACATTGCCCTGCACGATTTGCATGGCAAACTACAAGGCAAGCCCTGCTGGGAGTTATTGGGTACCGATCCCGCTACCATGCCCATCACCAGTTTTACTATTGGCATTGATACCAAAGAGGTTATCATTCAAAAACTAAAGGAAGCCGCCGATTTTAAAATTATAAAAGTAAAGCTTGGGCGCGATAACGATAAGGAAATCATCCAAACCATCCGCTCGGTAAGCAATGTGCCGCTGTTTGTAGATGCCAATCAGGGTTGGACCGACCGCAAGCAAAGCCTCGATTTGGTTTATTGGTTAAAAGAGCAGGGTGTGGTTTTGATAGAGCAACCCATGCTAAAAACCGATGTAGACAGCAACGCGTGGCTAACCGAACACAGCCCGCTGCCACTTATTGGCGATGAGGCCGTACAGCGTTTGGCCGATGTGGAGAAAGCTAAGGGTGTATATCATGGCATCAATATTAAGCTGATGAAATCTGCCGGTATGCACGAGGCTAAACAAATGCTGGATAAGGCGCGCGAACTTGGCCTAAAAGTAATGATAGGCTGTATGACCGAAACCAGCTGCGCTACCCTCGCAGCAGCCTCCCTTGCCCCGCAATGCGATTGGTCGGATTTGGATGGACCGTTCCTCACCAGCAACAACCCTTACAGATTGCCGGAGTTTACAGATGGCAAATGGGTACTGGACAATGCTCCGGGCTTAGGATTGAAACTTAGCGGAAATTAGCGTGACTTTATGGTACAAGCTTAGCCGCAACGATTGAGGGATTTTGCCTCGATTCGTAAAATTCGTGTTTGCTCCGCAAAAATCAGCTTATAAATGGTTAAATATCAACTGTCATTAAAACAATAAAAGGCTTAATTTCAGCCCACCATTTCAAATCGCCATGAAAACAAAAATATTGCTGCTGCTGGCGGCGCTGCCATTTTTTACAAACGGCCAATCGCCAACCAAAACTTACCATGTAAAATCGCCCGATGGTAAAATAGATATGGTTGTAAACGCTGGCGCCACAATCAATTGGGCCGTAAAATATGAGCAAACGGATGTTATTATGCCCTCGAACGTGTCGCTGGTTTTAAACAACGGATCGGTTTTGGGTTTAAACGCCGTAGTAAAAAGCGATAAGACAAGCGACAGGGACGAATATTTTAATACCCCTATTTACAAACGGGCAAAGGTGCATGATAATTACAACCAGCTCACCTTAAAATTTAATGGGGATTACGGGCTAATCTTCAGGGCGTATAACGATGGCGTGGCTTACCGCTTCACTACGGAATTTAAGGAAACCATTACTTTAAAGGATGAGGAGGCCAATTTTAATTTTGCTGCCGATAATAAAGCTTTACTACCCTTTGTGAATGATTTCCGCGCCAAGGATAAATACAATACTTCTTTTGAAGCCCATTACGATACCGTAAATGTATCGGCTGTGAAAAAGGATACGCTGGCTTTTTTACCGGTTTTAGTAAATATTAACGAGCGGATAAAGGCCGCCATTTTAGAGGCTGATATTGAAGACTACCCCGGTATGTACCTTACTAACGGTAAGGGAAACGGCCTGCGCGGCACCTTTTCGCCCTACCCATTGGAGCAAACTACCGGCGGTTATGCCGATATGAACTACATTGTAACCCGCCGCGCCGAATACATCACCAAAACAAACGGTACGCGCCAATACCCATGGCGTGCGGTTGTCATTAGTACCGAAGATAAGCAGCTCGCCGATAACGATATGGTCCAAAAGCTGGCATCACCCTCGCGCGTTGCCGACCAAACCTGGATAAAACCCGGCAAAGTAGCCTGGGATTGGTGGAACGACTGGAATATTACGGGAGTAGATTTTAAGGCGGGCATAAACGTTCCTACCTATAAGTACTACATCGATTTTGCATCGGCTAATAAACTGGAGTATATTATTATAGATGAAGGCTGGTCGAAGGATACTGATTTGAACCAGATAAATCCTGATATCAACATTGAAGAACTGGTTGCGTACGCTAAAGAGAAAAACGTAGGCATTATCCTATGGGCAAGCTGGTATGCTACCATGCAGCAAACCGATGCCGTTTTTGATAAGTACGAAAAAATGGGCATCAAAGGTTTCAAGATAGATTTTATTGACCGCGACGACCAGTTTGCTGTAAACTCCCTGTACGAGATAGCCCAAAAGGCGGCCAACCATCACCTGTTGGTAGATTATGATGGTAT
>CBFGNE010000154.1:0-7382 GCA_965649995.1 uncultured Mucilaginibacter sp. | reverse complement strand
AATAAGTATTTCATCAGCATCTGCAAAATAGCGCCTCACTGTATTGGCAATCGGCACGCCGCTTATTTCGGCCTTGTACGTTTCGTGGCTCAACTCCGGCATATCGTACTTTTTAAAAAGTAATTGCCAAGCCTTATAGTGAAAAGGGGTGTTATCTATCAGGGTGCCATCCATATCGAAGATGGCAGCGAAGCCGGAAGGAGTGTCACCTAAATCCTCTTCAAATGAGAGGACTTTGCTTGTGTTATTTAAAGCTGGACTATTATTCATTATTGCTTTTTAGCCCTCTCCGTTGGAGAGGGTTGGGTGAGGCTTTTCTCTCCTAAAACCCCATCTTCTCCTTCAATCCACCGTTTTTGGCCAAAAACTTCCCGTATTCAAACAGGTTATCAATAGGTGAGCGCTGAAAGAGGTCGAAAGTTACGTTTACGCCTTTTTCTATAGCCTCGTCGGTTTTTTCGAAACCGGCAGAGTCATCGTTTATCCAAAAATTCAACACAAAGCCAAACTGTACCCAAAGCGCATCTTTATAGCGTTTGCTGAAAAATTTACGGTCGGATAGTTCCTGTGTTTCTATACCTTCGTTTAATATACCCTCGGCAAAGCCTTCAAATAATTCCTTTGTTGGCTCCAAAACCTTTGGCGTACCAAGGCCCCGCTGTTTTTTTATACTGTAAACCGCAAAGCTGCGGTTGCTTTTTAGCAGTTCGAAAAAGCTGTAGAAGAACGATAGCGCCTTTTCCCGTGATGAATACTGCGCCCAAATTTCCTGTGCGCGGATCTCGGTAAGGGCTCTGCTGGTTAGGCCCGCCCAAACACTTTGCTCCACGGCATCAAACGAACCAAAGAACTTATAAAATTCTTCTTCGGCCATTTTGTTTTTTTTGGCGAAAATATAAACCGATTTGGGTTGCGCCCCCTCGGTAAGTACAAAATCTATATACGCTTTTTGGATGCTTTCGGTAGTTGCCATAATGGGTTGATTTTATGAGTTAAAGTTATCAATTATAACGTAGCCAATTATCATGCCCGTGTTATAAATTAACGATACAAGATGGGTGCCGTATTGGGCGCCTAAACAAATGTTAGTAACTTGTCATATATATCTTCTATTGTTTAACCACAAATAAATATTTAGCATTTTTGTAATTAATCTAAATAAGTTTAGATTTATGTTCATATGGCTGATAAGACGATACTGGTTTGGTTTAGAAATGACCTGCGTTTACACGATAATGAAATATTATCCGAAGCCATGCGCAGGGCTGATAAAGTATTGCCCGTGTATGTCTTCGATCCGTATTACTTTAAAACAGGCGCATCCGGGGCTTTAAAAACAGGTAGTTTCCGCGCAAGATTCCTTTTAGAATCAGTTGCTAACCTGCGGCAAAACCTGCAAAAATTTGGTGCCGAGCTGATTATCCGCATAGGCGACCCGGCAGAAGTACTCACCCAACTGGCGCAGGAGTACCAGGTATCCGAAGTTTACCACCACCGCGAGGTAGCGCCCGAGGAAACTGATGCTTCCGAGCGGGTTGAAACGGCATTATGGAACCTGAAACTCAACCTTAAGCACTTTATCGGCCATACGATGTACCACAAGGAAGACCTGCCTTTCCCGATAAAGGATATACCGGATGGCTTTGTTACGTTTAAAAAGAAGGTAGAACGCGATAGCAACGTGCGCCAATGCATCCCTTCGCCGGAGCTTATTGCTGTACCCGGGATTAATGATGCAGGCGAATTGCCAACATTAACAGACCTGGGCGTACCCGAACCCATAGACGACCCGCGTGCGACAAACCATTTTGCCGGCGGCGAAACGGAAGCGTTAAAACGACTGGAGCTGTTTTTAACCAATCAACAAAATTGCGGGCAAAAAAGCGCTAAAGGTGCAGGGGGTATTTCTTCGTGCTTATCGCCGTGGTTGGCTGTTGGCTGCCTCTCGCCAAGGCAGGTTTATTGGGAAGTGGTGAAGCATCGCGGCACTATGCAAAACGGAGAAGCTTTGATGCTGGAACTGTTATGGCGCGATTATTTCCGCTTTATGTTTAAAAAGCACGGGCAAAAATATTTTAGGGCCGAAGGGTTTAATAACCAGGCGCCCGAACCAGCCAGCAACCAGGATGAACTTTTTGAACAATGGAAAGCCGGTGAAACTGGCGTTCCTTATATAGATGCTGCTATGCATGAACTTAATGCTACGGGTTTCATTAATAACTATAGCCGCCAGGCAGTAGCAACTTACTTAACAAAAGAACTACAGGTAGACTGGACCAAGGGCGCGCTTTATTTTGAGGAAAAACTGATAGATTATTCGCCTGCCAGTAATTGGGGTAACTGGGCGTTTGTTGCAGGCGTAGGTAACGATACCAAAAGCAATCGTTTTTTTAATGCGGCCAAGCCGGCAACTCAACTGGATAGTAAGAGCGATTTTATCAATACCTGGCTGCCGGTATCAGCGTAACAAAACAATAAAATATTGTTCTAAACGTATATATTTGTATATGAACTCCTTCGAACAATTTACCATTATCATAGGCTTACTTGCCATACTTTTTGAAGGAGTAGGGTATATGCGCAACTACCTGCACAAGCTGATGCATTAATTAGTGTACTGCCCACATTAATTTATAAAATATCAACAACCGGTACCCGGTTAATACCACCACAAACATTATTGTGCTAAGCAATGCACCCGAAAAGGCATGGTATGCCCCTACCTTGTAAAACCGTTTTGCAGCAATGGCGAAATAGGTGCCAAAAACCACCATATTTATTACAGAGGTTACCGTATCAAACGTGCTGGAAAATTCGAGGTGTGTAAGCCAATAGAATGGTTTTATGACCAACAAAGTAAACAGCGTGAAATAGATGAGTACAAACGAGAAATAATGGGTTGCAAAAACTAAATGCTCAGTGAAATACCGTTTTGTGTTGAAGAAAATAAGCGCAAAAACCAAGGCCAGCACGGGGATAAATAAAGCGATGTATAATTTGGACTCCGTGCCCACATGGCTATTAAAATTGGTGGCCAGCGCCGTAAATTCCGCATCGTTGCGTACGTGTTTTAATATAGTTTCTTTAGTGTGAAAGCTGATGTAAGGGTCGTAAGCATAAAAACTATAAAGGGGTTGCGAAAATATATTAAGGCTCCCCGCCAAAAAAAAGAATAAAATATTGGATATTAAAAATAACTGAAATGGCTTTAAATAAGCCATGCGTTTGCCTTTAGAAAAATACTCGGCGAGCATGCCCGGCCGCGTAATAAGCACTTTTGCTGTGCGGAAAAATTTATTATCGAAGTGGGTTATCCCTTCAACCGATTCCTCCAGGTAATGCTTTAGTGCAAAGTCATGCTCATCCACCTGCTTTTCGCCGCAGTTGCCGCAAAACTTATCATCAACAACGCTGCCGCAGGATGCGCATAAGCCGGTTGCGGCCGGTTGGCTGTGCATTTTTGTAATACTTTTGTCCACCCCAAATTTATTAATGGTTAAATATAATAAATCAACAGCGGCTTATCCAAACTAATGGCTACTAGAATTTATTGCGAAAAGAAAATTTTAAAGCCGTAATTGTGCTTTACTTACAAAGTTATAACATATAATTTGGCTCATATTGTACTATTATGCTTAATTTTGTACCGTTTTACAATATTGGTTTCTCATGGATCGCCTAAATTATATTGACAGTGGAAACGCTGCCTACATTGACTCCCTATACGAAGCATACAAACAAGACGCCGAATCGGTAGATTTTGGATGGCAAAAGTTTTTTGAAGGCTTTGATTTTGGTAAAGAATCACAGCCCGCAAAGGCAACTGGCCCCGCGGCAGCGGCCGGCACTATGCCCGAAAACCTGCTGAAGGAAATAAACGTGATGAATATGATAGATGGCTACCGTACACGCGGCCATTTATTTACCAAAACAAACCCCGTGCGCGAGCGCCGCCAATACTTTCCGGGTAAAGAACTGGAAACTTTTGGTTTAAGCGAGGCTGATTTAGACACTGTGTTTAACGCTGGCGTGGAAGTTAAACTCGGCCCTGCCAAACTGCGCGATATACGCCAGCTTTTAGAAGACACATACTGCCGTGCAATTGGCGCCGAATACCGCTACATCCGTAACCCTATTAAGCTAAAGTGGTTTGAGGACAGGATGGAAAGCAAACGCAACACGCCAAAGTTTGGTATTGAAGATAAGAAAATGATGCTCTCGAAATTAAACGAGGCCGTTGTTTTCGAAAACTTTTTGGGTACAAAATTCCTGGGGCAAAAGCGTTTTTCGCTGGAAGGTGCCGAGGCTTTGATCCCCGCACTTGATTCCGTTATCAAACAAGGTTCGGAATTAGGTATACAGGAGTTTATTATCGGCATGGCACACCGTGGCAGGCTGAATGTGCTGACCAACATTATGGAGAAAACCTATAAAGAGGTGTTTTCTGAATTTGAAGGCAAAAATTACGATTCGGAATCTCCATTTGGTGGCGACGTAAAATACCACCTGGGTTTCTCTACCGATATCAAAACAAAAAGCGGGAAAAATGTTCACCTCAGCCTTTGCCCCAACCCATCGCACTTAGAGGCGGTAGACCCGGTGGTGGAGGGCATCACCCGTTCTAAAATAGATTTTAAATACAACGGCGACCACTCTAAAATTGCCCCGATATTGATCCATGGCGATGCTTCTGTAGCAGGCCAGGGTATTGTTTACGAGGTATTACAGATGGAAAAGCTGGACGGTTACCGTACAGGAGGCACTATTCACCTGGTCATTAACAACCAGATCGGCTTTACCACCAATTATAAAGATGCACGCTCCAGCACTTATTGTACCGATGTTGCAAAGACTGTATTATCACCGGTTTTCCATGTAAATGGCGATGATGTAGAGGCTTTGGCTTATGTAGTTAACT
Source organism: uncultured Mucilaginibacter sp. (assembly GCA_965649995.1). Classification (GTDB taxonomy): domain Bacteria; phylum Bacteroidota; class Bacteroidia; order Sphingobacteriales; family Sphingobacteriaceae; genus Mucilaginibacter. The sequence goes on along the minus strand of CBFGNE010000154.1, from coordinate 2,464 downwards.
TGGCTATGGAGTACAGGCAGGTATTTAACGAGGATGTGTTTATAGATATCCTTTGCTATCGCCGCTATGGCCACAACGAGGCTGACGAACCAAAATTCACCCAGCCCGTATTGTACAAAGCCATCGAAGCACACCCTAACCCATTGCAGATTTACAGCAAAAAACTAATTGCCGAGGGTTCTGTAGACGAAGCTTTTGTGAAAACACTGGAAAAAGATTTCCGTGCCGAACTACAGCAAATGCTGGACGAATCGAAAGCGGAAGACCGTTTTACCGATACCATTGCCATGTTTGAAGGCGCCTGGAGCGGCTTGCACCTGGCCAATCATAAAGAATTGATCTCGGCCATTGATACTGCTGTTCCAAAAGAAGACCTTATCGCAATAGGGAATAAATTAACGGTGTTGCCAACGGATAAGCAATTCTTCAAGAAAATTGAAAAACTGTTTGAGGACCGTAACGCTATGGTAAATAAAACCGGCGTTTTCGATTGGGCCATGGGCGAATTACTTGCTTACGGCACCTTGTTGAAAGAAGGCTTCCCGGTTAGGTTGAGCGGTGAGGACGTTAAACGCGGTACCTTCTCGCACCGCCATGCGGTACTAACGCTGGCCGATAGCGAAGACGAATATACACCGCTGGAAACCATTGATACCGAAGCAAGGCTGAGTATTTTCAATTCGTTGTTGTCGGAGTACGGCGTGTTGGGCTTTGAGTATGGCTACGCCATGGCAAACCCTAATGCTTTAACCATATGGGAAGCGCAGTTTGGCGATTTCTTTAACGGTGCGCAAATCATCGTAGACCAATACATTGCCAGTGCCGAAACAAAATGGCAACGAGGCAACGGTTTGGTGATGTTATTGCCGCATGGTTACGAAGGCCAGGGCCCCGAGCATTCGTCTGCCCGTGTTGAGCGCTTTATGGAGCTTTGTGCCGATGACAATATACAGGTGGCCAATTGCACCACGCCGGCAAACTTCTTCCACATATTAAGGAGGCAGATACACCGCGATTTCCGCAAACCGCTTATTGTTTTTACGCCAAAGAGTTTATTGCGCAGCCCAAAATGCGTATCGCCGATAGCAGATTTTACTAATGGAAAGTTCCAGGAACTGATTGACGATACCTACGTTGATGCGAAAAAAGTAAAACGCGTACTGCTTTGTACGGGCAAAGTTTATTACGATTTGCAGGAAAAGCAACAGGCAGATAAGCGCAAGGATATAGCGATCGTTCGTGTAGAGCAATTATACCCAACGCCGATACAGCAGATCATCAAAATAAAAGCTAAATACGAAAAAGCAACCGAATTTATTTGGGTGCAGGAAGAGCCGGAGAATATGGGCGCATGGCCGTACATCTGCCGCAAATTCCATAACGATAAGCACTTTAACCTACAGGTGATCTCCCGTTTAGAGGGAAGCAGCACGGCTACCGGCTTTGCTAAGCAACACGCTGCACAGCAAGCGCATATTGTGGCGAAGGCTTTTGATACCCCTGCCGGCAAAACTGTAAAAGCAGCAATAAAAAAAACAACCGAAAAAATGGCTAACGCCGGAGCGGATTGATAATAATGTTTTAAAGTTGGAACGTTGAAAGATTTAAAAGTTAACGATACTTCACCTCAACGTTCCAACATTTCAACGTTCCAACCTTTCAACAAAAAGAAACCTACAAAACTTAAAATATGAGTTTAGAAATAAAAGTTCCGCCGGTAGGCGAATCCATAACCGAAGTAACATTATCTGGCTGGAAGAAAAAAGATGGCGACCATGTGGAAATGGACGAAGTAATAGCCGAGCTGGAATCAGACAAGGCAACCTTTGAACTTACCGCAGAAAAAGCAGGGACTTTGACCACCAAAGCCGCAGAAGGCGATACACTTGCTATTGGCGCATTGGTAGCCGTTATAGAAGAAGGCGCGGGCGCTGCTGCACCTGCCGCTGATAAAGCACCTGCTGCACCTGTTGCTTCTAAAGACGAGCCTGCAAAAGCGGTTAGTGCCGAAGCACCTGCAAATGCACCTGCCCCGGCACCAACCGAAGCTGCAACATCGTTAGAAATAAAAGTACCAACCGTAGGGGAATCTATTACTGAAGTTACCCTTTCGCGCTGGATCAAAAAAGATGGCGAGGCCGTTGAAATGGATGAACCTATTGCCGAACTGGAATCAGACAAAGCAACGTTTGAGTTGACTGCCGAAAAAGCAGGCACCCTAAAAACCATAGCCAAGGAAGGTGATACGCTTGCCATAGGCGCGATAGTTTGCACCATCGAAGGTGCTGGCGCTTCTGCCGGCGGCAAAGTTGCCGTAACCCCGGCTGTGGCCGATGCGGTAAACGAATCGCCGCAAACTGCTCCATCAAAAGGAACTACTTATGCATCGGGCGTTCCTTCGCCTGCTGCCGCAAAAATATTGGCCGAAAAAGGTGTTGATAACGCATCAGTAAACGGTACAGGC
>CBFGNE010000153.1:0-7387 GCA_965649995.1 uncultured Mucilaginibacter sp. | reverse complement strand
AGAAGTTGACCTGGATGAACTGCTGAACAAATTGAAGACCGATGGGGTGGAGTGACGGGTTTTAACCACTGTTACACAGAGAACATTGTTGTTTTCAATTTTTGGGGTCGTGCCGCCACCGGCAAACCTCACCGTTTTTTCGAACAACATTACTCCTGCTGAGCTAAGTTGTTTAAAGGAGCGGGCTACACGTTTGTCATCAAAGTAAATTAAGGTTGAAATATGTTCAGCCCTTTAGCACCCAAACCGCCCTATACTCATTTAGTGAAAACAACTAAATAAAAAATTTACAGGTATTTATGCTAAAATTACCTACTTTGGCTAAATCAATTTATCTCAGCTAATCATCTCACATTACCGTACATGTTTAACCCAAAAAAACTTTTAAAAGCGCTGCCTGCGTTTTTAATATTATCGGCGTGCGCCATATCCGCCGGGGCACAAACCGCTAAAAAACCCGAGGACAACCGCTTCACTAAAGTGATACTGGCGCAGGGGGTAGAAGAACCCATGCAATTCCAGATAATGAAAGACGGGCGCGTGATATACGCCGAACGCAAGGGCAAAATAAAAGTGTTCGACCCGGCCATCAACAAAATTACCGTAATAGCCAACTTTGCCGTTAGTACAAAGTACGTAAACAAAAAAGGTGAGGTAAGCGAGGGGGAAGACGGTATGCAGGGCATCATCCTCGACCCGGATTACGATACCAACCACTGGATCTACGTATACTACGCCCCAGCAGGCGATGTGGCCAAAAATACACTGGAGCGTTACACCTGGCTGGGTAAAGAGATACTGCGCGACACAAAAAAAACCGTATTGGATGTACCCACCCAGCGCGAGGAATGCTGCCACGTAGGCGGCGGCATGCTGTTTGATAAAGGCAAGAACCTGTACCTGAGCACCGGCGATAACACCTTCTCGCGCGCCAGCGATGGCTTTACTCCGCTTGACGAGCGGCCGGGCATGTCGCCGGAGGATTCACAGAAATCATCTGGCAATACAAACGATTTGCGGGGCAAGATCCTGCGCATACATCCGGAAACAGATGGTACTTACACCATACCAAAAGGCAACTTGTTTGCCCCAGGCACACCAAAAACCAAACCCGAAATTTATACTATGGGTAACCGTAACCCCTGGAGGTTAACTATTGATAGCAAAACCGGCTGGCTGTATTGGGGCGAAGTAGGCCCCGATGGCTCTAAGGACGATTTTGAGAAACGCGGCCCGCAATCATATGATGAGTTTAACCAGGCCAAAAAACCGGGTAACTACGGCTGGCCTTATTTTGTAGGCGACAATAAAGCCTACCGAAAGTACGATTTCGCCACCAAACAATCAGGCGACTTTTTTAATGCAGAACACCCGGAGAACCACTCGCCAAACAATACCGGCCTTACCGAGCTGCCACCTACCACCCCTGCCTTTATCTGGTATGCAAAGGGGGTAAGCACCCAGTTCCCACTGATGGAAACGGGTGGCAACAGTGCAGTTGGCGGCCCTGTTTTCCGCAAGGCCGATTTTAAAAATGCGAAACGCCCCTTCCCCGATTATTACGAGGGCAAATGGCTGATAACCGATTGGGTGCGAGGCTGGATAAATGTGGTTGATATTGATGAAAATGGCAACTACAAATCCATGGAGCGCTTTCTTCCGTCTTTGCATTTATACGGGCCAATTGATATGAAATTTGGCCCCGATGGCGACCTGTACGTGCTGGAGTACGGCAACGGCTACTTTAAAAACAACCCCGAAGCGGAGCTTATCCGCATAGAATATAATGGTGGCAACCGCAAACCGCAGGTACAAGCCGCGGCAAACAAAACAGCGGGCGCATTGCCCTTAAAAGTGGCCCTGTCATCCGCCGGCACCAAAGATTTCGACGATGACGATGTGCTTAGTTACGAATGGAAAGTAACCAAAGGCGGCAAACCATTTAAAATCATAAAGGAAGAGAACCCAACGGTAGCATTTACCACGCCCGGTGTTTACAAAGCAACGCTTACTGTTGCGGATTTTAAAGGGTCAAAAAATAGCAAATCGGTTACCATAAAGGCAGGTAACGAGCCGCCTGTAGTTGCTGTAACGGTTACAAAAGGCAACAGCAGTTTCTTTTTCCCTAACCAAACCATTGCCTACAAAATAAACGTGAACGATAAAGAAGATGGCAGCCTGGCCAATAAGCGCATTGCCGCTTCGCAGGTTTCGGTAAGCGCCAATTACCTGTCGGAAGGTTATAATATGACAGCCATTGCCCAAAAGCAGCAAGGCGTGGATGCTACCGCGCGTTTTGCGGCGGGTATGGCATTGATAGCCAAAAGCGATTGCAGGGCCTGCCACTCGGTAAAGGATAAGGTGCTTGGGCCATCCTTCATCGCGGTAGCAAAAAAATACAAAAACAACCCATCGGCTGTTACCACGCTGAGCAGTAAAATAAAAAATGGCGGTTCGGGCACATGGGGCCATGCGGAGATGCCGGCGCACCCTGCCTTGTCGAACAATGAGTTGGGCAGCATTGTGCGTTATATCATGAGCCTCGGTACGCCACAAAAAAACCAAAAATCGATGCCGGTAACGGGTACTTATACTACATCGGTACCAAAAGGCGAGAATGATAACGGCAGCTATATTTTCCGCGCGGCCTATACCGATAAGGGTACCGCTTCGGCAGCAGCATTAACCACCGAGAATTTGCTGGTGTTGCGTGGTTCGTTGTTAGCCCCGTCTCAGGCAAACGAATCTAAAGAAATGGCCTACAACCGCGACAGTACCATTGTAGTGGTAAAAACGCCGGGCGCATATTTAAAATTCAATAAGGTAGACCTTACCGATATCAAAAACATCGAACTGAAATTATTGCCGCGCGGCCGCGGTACCGATCCACCGTCGACGATTGAATTACGCCAGGGCAGCGTGGACGGTAAGTCAGTAGGAACGTTTACAGGCAGTTTGGTTGGCCAAAACACTGTACAAGTACCCGTAGCGGGTGCCGATGGCAAACAGGACCTATACATCATATTTACCGGCAACCCGGCGAGGTTGAATGGGGTGAAGTTTAATAATGAATAGTTGTTGAAAGGCAAGAGATAAGGGTTAAGAATCAAGAGTCAAGAATCAAGATAAGAAAAAATTAGGACGTTGGAGCGCTCCTGGTTTTTTATGCTAATCGCATGAGTTTCTTTCTTGGTTCTTATCTCTTGATTCTTGACTCTACCTACCCCTAAAACGACACCCCCACCTGCAGCCCTATACTTATAGATGCGGGCACGCCATTGCCAAACCTCACCGGGATAGGTAACGACAAAAACATACTGGCATCTTTGCCTTTGATAATACGCTGGTTAAAAACGGGAGTAAAGCCAAAGCGTCCGCTGGTTTCAAATGCTACACGGCCGATGAAGGTAAAGCCATGCTGAAAGCGGAACATGGCGCCCGGATGGAACAGCACGCTGTTTACTTTTGATACATTCTTCTCGGTACGTATGGCAGGCGCTATCTCGAAGCTGATGCCGAACTGATCGCTTTTTAAAATATTAACCCCAAACGGGAAAGCGATGGTATAGGCTCCTGAGAAATTGCTGGTAAAGCCATCCTTGTTCCAGCTGCCAATGGGATTTAATACGCTAAAGTACCCGGCAACGCGCGGGTAGGCGGGTGCTTGCTGTGCCGTACTTTTTAAGGCGCACAAAGCAAGCATGGTAAAGAAAAGGGCAAATCCGGTTCGTGTAAAAATTTTATACATGCTATAATTTATACTAATTTAATAAGGATGCCGGCAACTGCGGCTGCGGCTATGAGGTAAGGTTCCTGTATTTTTTTGATGTAGATAAGTGCAAGCACCGCCGCAGCAGCTATCAATGCCGTTGGTATATCAATAACCGACCGCAGCCCGATGATAATAACAGAGCCAACCAATGCACCTATCACCGCTGCGGTAATACCATCTACAAAGGCTTTGATACTGGCGTTTTTGGCTATTTTTTTAAAGGAGGGCGCCAAAGCCACGGTAAATAAATAACAGGGCAAAAAAGTGGCCAAAGCAGCAACGCATGCACCCCGGAAACCACCCACCAAGTAACCTATAAAACCAACGGTTATAACAACCGGGCCGGGGGTTATCATGGCCACGGCAACAGCATCAACAAACTGGTGTTCGTTTAACCAGCCAAATTCGGTTACTACGCCGCCATGCAAAAAAGGCACAATGGCCAGGCCGCTGCCGAATACAAACGCGCCCGCCTTGGCAAAAAACCAGGCAATTTGCTGCAGGGTGTTGCCATCGTACTTCCAAAAACCGGTGCTTATTAATATCCCGGCAGGTAATACAGAAGGCTTTTTTACCCATTTGGGCGGTGCTTTTATCAGCATATATAATAAACCGCAGGCCACAAAAAGGGCAATCTCTTCGCGTTGGGTAATTCCCGTAACTACAATTCCGGCGAGGTAAAATAGCCAAAGCAGCCATTTACTTTTCATTGCCGCAGGCTCAAACTTGCTGATGGATTTTATGGTGAGCTTATAGGCGCTCATGGCTATAATACCTATTAAAGCTGCACCAACCCCATAAAAAACCGCCTGCATCAAGTTTAGCCCGCCGTAAAGCTGGTAGGCCATGCCCAATAGTACCACCATAATAAATGAGGGGATTACAAATGCCAGCCCGGTAAGCGTTGCGCCGATTAATCCGTAATGTACAAAACCAATATATATACCCAGCTGTGCGGCCAGCGGGCCGGGTGCCAGTTGTGCAAGGGCCAGCCCCTCTTTGTACTCTTCTTCGCTAAGCCAGCCTTTGGTTTCCACCAGGTCGCGCTGCATATAGCCCACCAGGGCCACAGGGCCGCCAAAGCCCCAGGTACCCAGCTTTAAAAAGTATTTAGTGATATCCGCCAGCGAATAAACGGGCTTTGTTTTATGCGGTTGATCCATCTGTTTTTTGCAACATCCAAAGGCAATATTAGCCACATAGGATGCCGCAAAATTGGACGTATCTAACTATTTGTATCCTTTTTACTTTTCCGGAGGCTTTTTTTGTAGGCAGATGGGGTTTCGCCGGTTTGTTTTTTAAAGATGCGGTTAAAATGGCTCTGGTCCGAAAAGCCGGTGAGGTAAGCAATTTCGGTAAGCGGATAGGTGGTCGTTTGCATCAGTTGCATGGCTTTTTCTACACGCAGCTTGCGCACATAATCGCCAAAGGACAAATTCTCGAAGTACTTGGAGAACTCGCGCGAGAGGTACGATGGGTTTATCTCCAGTTCATCAGATGCCTGCTGCAGGCTAAACGACATATTGGTATCCAGTTGATCCTGTATTAACTCCTTTAACCCGATGGCCCATTCCGGTGCTTTTTTGGCCTTGCTTTGCTTAATGTTCTTGCGGTAAACCTCCAGCAGCATTTGCTCAGCAGGGGTTTGGGTATGTTTTTGTTGATGCAGGTCTTTAGCCCAGGTGTACAATCCGTCGTATATCACCATACCCAGAGCAAGCAGTTCGTGGTCGTCCGTTATGTTTTGGGATAACCCGAGGAACAAGGCAGATAAACCGGCGGCCTGTGGCGCAAAATCGTGCCGGTCGGTATCTGCGCCGCGTACAATGGCCGCCACCCGATGCAGGGCAACATCTTTTAACTGGTGCTTTTTCAGGAAATAATCAAATGTGCATCTATCCTCGTAGTGGCTATACTCCACGCCGGGCAGGTCGAAGGGGATGGCGTTAAGCTCCTGCGCCTTTATCAGTACTTCCTCAAAGGGGACATAAATAATTTCCGCATCGGGGTTAATGAACCTTTTTATCAGCCAGGGGCAGGCAATACGGTCAATCTTGGGGCGGCTGCGGGTTATCCATTTACTTGTATCCACGGGGTAAAGGTAAAGGCTGACAGTGTTTGCTGCAAATACCCGAATTGTATAATGCAAAAAAGGCGCCGGCCACACATCGCCGGGAGCCTTCGCCTTTGTCATCACATCACATCACAACAATATTATTTTTTTGCGGCTTTTTCTAAAAAGAAACAATGTGCAGCGCAAGCATGTAGTTTGTAGTTTTTATGCACGGTGCCATAATTGTGGCCCTTGGGGTCCAGGATGGCGCATTTTTCGGCATCAAGGTCTTTAACGGTAAGGATGGATTCGCCGGCAACGCTGTAATACACCCCATTTTTACTGGCCTTACCCAGTTTTTTGCCCTGGCGGTCAACAATGTTTCCATTTTTATCGATACTGTATACTCTGTTGCCGGCATTGTTGCGGGCAACATTGTCCCTATCAATATAGCCCAGTTTGGTACCATCGTGGCTGTAGATGCCGCCTTTGCCATCAATCATAATTTGCTGAGGGGTTGCATTGGTGTGTTGCTGGCCACGGGCGGTTACCACCATCGAAATAATTATCAGGAAGGAATATATTACAGATTTTAGTTGGTTCATGATCTTGCTGTTTTTGTTAATCAAAAGTAGATCAGAATTAAAACCTGAAGGCTGATGCAGGGCACGTAAAACAATGACAGGCATCACAAATCACCTGGTTGCGGAAGGGCTAATGCTTTTTTAGATGGATTTTCTTTTTATTGGGTGGGAGTGCGATATGCCTCGTAGAGCGCTCACTATCCGTTGAATTATTATTACGCACAGCAGCAGCCTGCGGCGTATATTCCAATTAATACGCCTCCGGCACCCATTCCAACCCTATTTTTGGTTTGTTATCCATGCTTATGCAAATTAATGAAATTATTAAATCTGCCACATACCGGGGTGGTCGCGGTAATGGGTGATGTTTTCGATGATCTCCTGCACCGCGTCCGACGGCAGCACTTCATTGCCATCCGCCGTGTAGGTAAACAGTTTGCCGGGGTTTTCAAAAGTAATAAAGCCCATATAGTTGGGGCTTTTCTTTTTCTCCAGCATCAACTCTGTCTCTTTAAGTTTTATTGTAGCGGCGTCCTCAAAGCCATTGTCGCGGTAAATATTATAGGTATAGGTAAGTACTGCGTGGCCATCCAAATGGGCTTCGGTATTGGGGATCACCATCACCGGGATGTCGTCTCCAACCTTAAAAAATATCGGTACCATTATGTCATTGGGGTATACAAGCGCAACAAAGAGAGGGCCGAATAGTTTCGGGTGGGTGATATATAAAATGGGGACGCAAAATTTGTATTTTTAACAATCAATTAACAGTATGGCACAATTTGAACTTCCCGGCAAAAACACCCTGATGATAGAGCAGGCAGATAAACAGCTAAGGCTGGTAATAAGCAACGGCACTACCGAACTGGCGTGCCGCAAAGTTAGTCCGTCTGCACTAAAACGCTTCCTCGCTTCGGCAGAGACAAGCCTGTTTAAAGGCAGGTTGCAATTACATAAGAATAACGGTGCCGTTGTGGT
>CBFGNE010000152.1:0-7448 GCA_965649995.1 uncultured Mucilaginibacter sp. | reverse complement strand
TGCTGAATGCCGGGAAAAGTACGTAAAGCAAAACTACACCAGCCACTAAGGAAAATAGTGTAATAATGCCGGCTTCCATAATAAACTGCACAAAGAGCTGGCCGCGTACGGCACCCATTACTTTACGTACCCCAATTTCGCGCGCCCGCTCTGCCGACCGTGCGGTAACCAGGTTTAGGAAGTTGACACAGGCTAAAAGCAACAACACCACGGCTACAATGCCTAAAATGTAAATATACTTTATGCTTCCGGCTGCTTCCAGGCTATATAGGGCGGTTGAATATAAATGCACACTGGTAAGTGGCTCCAGCGTGTATAAAGTAACGGCATCTTTGTTTTGCTCTTTCAGGATGTTTTTGATGTATGCGTTCATCTTAGCCTGCAGCGCGCTAACATTAGCATCGGGTTTTAATAAAAAGTAGGAATAGTTACTTGCCGAGTTCCACCTAAGTTCTTTAATACCCGGCATAATGGCCGAATTGGCTATCATATCAAACTTTATTTGCGAATACGCCGGTACATCTTCTATCACCCCGGTAACCATTAGGTTATGGTCTTCGTTTACTTTCAGCACCTTACCTATCGCATCATCACTGCCAAAATATTTTTTTGCGGTCGATTCGCTGATCACAATGGATGAGGGGCCTGACAGGGCCTCGTTTGGATTGCCTTTGATGAAATTAAAACTGAATACCTTAAAAAAGGATGCATCGGCAGCCAGCATACTTTTCTCGTTAAATATCTTGTCGCTGTACGCTACTGCGGCCGGCCCGTTGCCCGAGTAGTTAAACACACGTACGCCATCTGCAATTTCGGAAAATTCCTGTTTGTAAACGGGTACTACTGCGGTTTGGGTAACGGCAAGGTAACGGCCCTCTTTATCATCTGCCGATTTATAATTATACGCCACCCTGACTATTCTGTCTGCCTTATCGTGGAAACGGTCGTACCGTAACTCGTTAATCAGGTATGTAGCAAGTAAAAGGAAACAGCATATGCCAACGGCCAGCCCGGCTATGCTGATAAATGAAGTGGCCTTGTTTTGCAACAAGTTGCGCCACGCTGTTTTTAGGTAATTCTTAATCATATTATTTTTGATTACACCGATTATTTAAATTGATTACACCGATTCTATTTTTTGATTTCACCGATTGATTTTTTTGATTACACCGATTGTTATTTAATTGATTACTCCGATTGTTTAGCCCCCTCTAAATCTCCCCCGGAAGGGGAGACTTTTTTTAAAGCCCTCCCTTCCGGGGAGGGTTTGGGTGGGGCTTATTCACTCTTCAAACTCTTCACGGGGTTAGCTACAGCTGCTTTTACCGATTGGAAACTGATAGTGAGCAAGGCTATACAAACCGATAACACTGCCACAAACACAAATGTGCCCCAGGTAATATCAATGTGGAAGGCAAAATCTTTCAGCCACAAATTCATGGCGTACCAGGCAAGCGGCCAGGCTATCAGGTTTGATATCAGTACCAGTTTTATAAAATGGCCCGACAACAGCAGCACAATATTTTGTACCGAAGCGCCCAGTACCTTGCGCACCCCTATTTCTTTAAACCGTTTTTCGGCAGAGAACGATGCAAGGCCAAACAAGCCCAGGCACGATATTAAAATAGCTAAACCCGCAAGTATGCCTACTATTTTGCTAACCTGGTTATCGGCCCGGTAAACCTCGGCAAAATGGTCGTCGAGGAACTCGTACTCAAATGGGTGGTCGGGGTTAACTTGCTTCCAGGTGGCTTTTATAAACTCAACAGCTTCTTTTGCCTTGCCCCCTTTAATTTTAACGGAGACAGTACGGAAACCCCATTCACTTTGGTTTACGATGAATAAATTCTCTACCTTATAATGCAGCGAATTAAAATTAAAGTTTTTGGATATGCCGGTGATAACGCCGAGCGAATCGTACCCAAAGCGCTGGCCGATGAGTGAGGCTTGGGTAGCCTTGGGCTGATCTTTCAAAAGCTCGTTGGCCATGGCTTCGTTGATGATGTATTCGCGGCCATTTGCCGATTTTTCCGACGAGAAGTTCTTCCCTTCTGCCATTTTTATGCCGTATACCTTTAAGTAATCATTATCAACTATAAGTTGCGTTGCGGCCATATTCCTTACCGGTGAATCGTTATACTTAAAGTCGACACCTGATTGGTCTAAATGGCTCCCCAGCTGATCCTGCGATGCGGTAACACCGGCAACAAGTGTATTGCCCAATAATTGTTGTTTAAATACCTGGTACTTTTGCCCGGAAATCCTGTCGAGCGGGATGGTTACCATCTGCTCGCGGGTAAAGCCCGGGTCTTTATCCTGCATAAATTTTAACTGCTTCACCACAAATACTGTGGCTATCATTAAAAACACAGCACTGGTAAATTGGCCAACAACCAATACGTTGCGTAATCCCCCTTTATTTTTACCGGTTTCTATTGAGCCTTTTAAAACCTTAACCGGCTGGAAAGACGACAGGAATAAGGCAGGGTAAACGCCCGACAGGGTGCCTACGCCAATAGTAGCCAACAAAATAAGCGGCAAAAACAATGGCTTGCTTAAAACCGGCAGGGATATATCGCGCAGGCTGAGGTTATTTACGTAAGGCAAAGCCAGTTGTACCAGGGCAATGGCGAATAATAAGGCCAGCAGCGATAACAGGATAGTTTCGCCCAAAAACTGTAAAGCCAGCTGGGGCCGGTTGGCGCCGATAGATTTACGGATGCCCACCTCTTTGGCCCTATCGGCAGAACGGGCTGTAGATAAGTTCATGAAGTTTACGCAGGCAATCACCAGCACAATGATGGCTATAATGGCAAAGAGGTTGGTTGATTTTTGGTCGAACTTTCGGAAATTCAAATAATCCAGCCCAATTTCTGTAGAGCCTGCATGCACCTCTTTAAGTGGTAAATAAAACAGTTCGTAAAATTTCCAGTTATCGCCATTCATGTGCTTTTTAAGGAAATTGGGCATCTTTGCATTAAAGGCCGCTAAATTGGTACCGGGTGCTATTTTTAGATAGGTATTGAGCCAGTTGCCGCCCCATCTATCCATCCATTTTTGATGAATACCGGCCAAGGAATACAAAGCATCAAATTGCAACTGCGAGTTTTTTGGCGCATTAGCCATCACTGCGGTTACGGTAAATTTTACCGTATCGCCACCGTAATGATTTATCACTTTGCCAATCGGGTCTTCCTTTCCAAAAAGTTTTTCGGCGGTTTCCTGCGTAATGGCTATGCTATTTGGTTTTTTAATGGCATCAAAGGCGTTACCTTTTATAACCTCAAAATTGAAGATGTTTAAAAATGATGAATCGACCGCAAATACCTGCGGCACAAAAATTCGTTTTTCGTTGTAAGTGAGCTGGTATTTGCCGTCCCACTTCACACGGGTATAATCTTTCACCTCAGGGAATTCGGCTTTTAGTGCTGGTGCCATGGGATACATGGATAATGCTACCTTTTGCGAAGCTGCCATGCCGGGGAATTTTTGCACCTCGTTCAGCCGCACAATATCTGCACCATGGAAGCTATCGAAGCTTTTCTCGTACGATACAAATAGCATGATCACAATGCAGGCTGCCATACCAACAGCAAGCCCCACTATATTTATAACCGACGAAATTTTGTTCTTCCACAGGTTACGCCAGGCGATTTTGAAATAGTTTTTATACATATTTTTTTGATTACACCGATTACATGTTGATTACACCGATTCTATTTGCACCGATTATTATTTGATTGCACCGATTAACACCGATTCGTCTTGATTCCTGACTCTTGTTGTCTTGCATCTAATTCTTACTCACTCTTCAAACTCTTTACCGGGTTTACCAGCGCGGCGGTTATGGCTTTGTAACCAACCGTTAGCCATGCAATAATGATGGATAGCGATATGGTTAGCACAAAAATGCCTGCGCCGGGTTTTATGCGGTAAGTAAAGGCTTGCAACCATTGTTGCATAAAGTACCAGGCCAGGGGGGCGGCAATTACAAAAGCCACTACAATAAGCATGGTAAATTCCTTAGAAAAGAGGTAAACTATATTGCCAACAGATGCGCCTAAAGTTTTGCGGATACCAACTTCTTTGGTGCGCTGCACCGCCATAAACGATACCATGCCATACAAACCAAGGCAGGATATAAATATGGCGATACCCGCAAATATTTTGTAGAGCTGCGAAAGCTGATCTTCCTTTTTATAGAAATCGGCTATTTTATCATCCAAAAACTTGTATTCGTAAATATTATCGGGGAAGGTGCGGCTCCATATATGTTCTATATTGGCAAGCGTTTGCTTAATATTGGCGGGCTTTAGTTTGATGTTGGCAAGTTCGTATTGGTCTTTCCAGGCACCCATTATTACCGGTGGTACCTGGTCGCGCAGCGATACGGTATTAAAATCCTTCACTACGCCAACAATGCGTGCCACCCGCTCGCCCCATATGCTGATGTTTTTACCAATAACGTCTTTAGCATCTTTTACGCCAAGGCTTTTCACCATTGCCTCGTTAACTACAAACTCCCTAAGCGTATCGCTTTTGATGTAAGAGCGGCCGGCAACAAATGCCATACCGTATAGTTTAAAATATTCGGCGTCGGCCCATTTTAAACTGGCCTTTGTTTCGGCACTTTCTGCCGCGTCGTTATAATTAAAGCTTGTGCCCCAATTCTTATCATCCGAGGGGCTACCATAACTTAAGCTAAAATCCTCCACGCCGGGTTGTTGGATAATTTCGTTATGCAGTGCATTTAGTTTAAGGCGGGTAACGCTATCCGAAGGTAAAGGCACGGTTATTACCGCGTTTTTATCGAAACCGAGCGAGGAGTTTTTAAAATGATCGAGCTGGTTTATTACTACAATAGTTGCAATTACCAAAACCTGTGCTATGCCAAATTGCAAAACCACCAAACTGCGCCTGAGCGTAATGCCGCTGCTTTTGGTAGTGCTGATCTTATTTTTTAATGCCGCTATAGGGTTAAAACCGGAGAGCACCACAGACGGGTAAAGCCCGGATAAAAGCGTAACGCCTATTACAACAGCAACCAGGAACAGCACGATATCGGTATTTGCCCAAAAATTTGCGTTCAGCTTCACTTCCAGCAGGTTGTTTAATGATGGCAATGCAGCCTCGCTCAGGGCAATTCCTAACCCTACCGAAATAAGGGTAATAATAAAAGTTTCGCTAATGAATTGAAAAATAAGCTGCCGACGGCCACTGCCCAATACCTTACGGATACCAACTTCTTTAGAACGGTTTACCGCCTGCGCCGTAGCAAGGTTTATAAAGTTAACACAGGCAATTACCAACAGGAAAACCCCGATAAGGCTGATGGTTTTGATAAGGTCCTTACTAAATACCTGCCCGCTAAAAATTGGTACTTTACTATCGTAATGCATATCGGTAAAGGCCTGCAGTTTCAAAAAGTCCTGGTTTTTCTTTTCTGGCTTATACTTTTTTACAAATGAGCTTAAAAAGCTGTTGAAACTGGCAGCGCTTACCTTATCAGGCAAAACAATAAAGCAATTGTGAGCGCTAAGGTTACTTCCCCAATCGGTGAGGTTTCGTAAATAGCCTGTGTTTTTGATTGTGCTGTACGATACCGCAATATCTATCGGCAAGTCGGTATTGGCGGGATGATTTTTAAGTACGCCCGTAACTTTCAAGTCTATCGCATTATCGCAACGTACCGTTTTACCAACAGCGTCCTGCCATTTACCAAAATATTTTTCTGCAACGCGCTGCGAAAGGATAACGGTATTAGGTTCGGTTAATGCACTTTGCTTATCGCCGCCCAACCATTCAAAATCAAATATTTTAAACATTTGCGGCTCGGCAAAATACACGTCGTCGTCGTTGAATTTCTTTACCTGCCCGGTATGCTCATCGGCAATGTTCATTTGCAGGTTGTAGTTATTGAACACGGAGGCCACTTGAGGCAGCTGCGCATAATCAACCCTAAGCGCAGGCGCAACAGGCATGGGTACGCCGCCTTTATATTTTATGCCATCGGGGGTGTGCCTTTCGGTAATAACCCGGTAGATACGATCTTTTTTGGCATGGTAATCATCAAAACTCGTCTCGAAATTTACCACCAAAAATATGAGCAGGCAGGCGGCAATACCAATGCCCAGGCCTGTGATATTTATAATAGTATAGCTTTTATTGCGAAGCAGGCTGCGCCATGCTGTTTTTAGGTAGTTCTTTAACATTTTTTTGATTACACTGATTACAAATTGATTACACCGATTAAAAGCTCCCTCTAAATCTCCCCCGGCAGGGGAGACTTTAATTTTAAAGCCCTTCCTTCCGGGGAGGGTTTGGGAGGGGCTTATTCACTCTTCAAACTTTTTACCGGGTTTACAAGCGCGGCTTTAATGGCCTTGTAGCTTACCGTTAACCAGGCTATGCCGATTGAGCCTACTATGGCGATGATAAACACACCGGCTGTTAAAGGTATGCGGTAAGCAAAATTCTGCAGCCAAAGCGACATGAGGTACCAGGATACCGGCATGGCTATTACAAAGGCAATGCCTATAAGCAATAAAAACTCTTTGGAGAACATAAATACAATATTGGCCACAGATGCGCCTAATACTTTACGCACACCTACCTCTTTTGTGCGCTGCACCGCCATGTACGATACCAGCCCGTATAAGCCCAGGCAGGATATAAAGATGGCTATCCCCGCAAAAATCTTGTAAACCAGTGCCAGTTTGTTTTCCTGCTCATAAAACTTAGCGATGTTCTCATCAAGGAAGTAGCCGTTATATGCATACTCGGGGTAGGTTTGCTCCCAAAGGGCTTTAATGGTGGCTACCGTATTAGGGAGGTTGCCGGTTTGGACCTTTACGGCAGCCAGCGATTCGAACTGCTTGTTTGGCGCTATAGTTATGGGTTTAACCGCATCGCGCAGCGAATTGGTTTTAAAATCTTTAACCACGCCGGTGATGGTTGCCCATGACCTCATGCCACCGGTTTTTAATGTTTTGCCAATTGCATCTTCTGCCCGTTTTACGCCAAGCTTGTGTATCAGCGTTTCGTTAACTACAACCTGGCGTGTAGTGTCGGATGGGTCGAACCCCTTCCCTGCTGCGAACTTGAATCCGAATGTTTTAAAGTAATCGGCATCGCCAAATTTAAGGAAGGTAGCAAAGGTTGCCCCCTTAGGGTCGTTATTATAATAGAAGTTGGAGCCCCAGTTATTATCTGATGATGGCGGATCGGAAGCAAAACTTACCGACTTTACCCGTGGGTTTTGCAGCAGTTGCTGTTTAATGGTTTGTATTTTGCTGAGGCTGATACTATCGGTATAGCCTGGCAGGATCAGTACGGCGCTTTTGTTAAAGCCCAGGTCGGCATCGTTTACAAAGTTCATTTGTTTTACAGCTACCAGGGTGCCAATAATGAGGAATTGTGCAATAACAAATTGGCCTACAACCAATGCC
>CBFGNE010000151.1:0-7459 GCA_965649995.1 uncultured Mucilaginibacter sp. | reverse complement strand
TGGCCTTTCCAGATAATTGGCTTTTAAGGTTTTCCGCAGTAACCGCTTGACCGCTGTCGAGTAAAATCTGATGTGCATGCCGCACCTTGGTTTGTAAAGTATCAAGATAAGTGTTCAACATCCTTGCATCTTCTTTATTGCCGATGCACCGTCCTGCTTCTGCACTCCAACGCGAAGGGTCGCATACTCTTCCGGAGGCTAGCTCGGCTCTCTTCCCATTAACGGTGATCCGCAGATAAATTGAAATTGGGCCTTTGGTCCAGGCTTTCGGCTTCTTTAAATAAAAAAGCAGATTGAAATTTGTGTTCATAACAAGCTTTTAAAAGTTAACAAAACTAAGCTTGCAATTACGCTTGAACAAGATGTTTAACAGCTGAACATGTTGGTTGTCAGAAAGTTAAACAAAATCTGGTGAGTAAAATTTCTCGGTTTTTTACTCACCGAATCACTCACCATTTTGGTGTGATTTAGTGAATAAAATGGCATTTTGACTAAAAAACAAAAGGCTGCAAATCATTGATTTGCAGCCTTTTGGTGTCTTTTGACATTGTTTTAAGTAGCCCGTAGGGGAATCGAACCCCTGTTTCTAGAATGAAAATCTAACGTCCTAACCCCTAGACGAACGGGCCATTTTTGAGTAGCGAAATCTTATTTTTAAAATTTCGTTCCTCTTATTTTGGGAATGCAAAGATATACGTTTTCTGAGAAATTAAAAATAAACTTTAAAAAATTTTTACTGTAAGGTTTTTTAGCGTTGCGCGACTGTTTTATGGAATGGATATCATTTTCGGCCCCGGCAAACAAAAATTGCTTTTAGCTATTTATAATTTCGATGCTGTTACGGTATCTTTATACACAAATCAACCTAATATGAAAGCCATCTGGAACAACCAGGTTATCGCCGAAAGCGACGATACCATTGTTGTTGAAAACAACCACTATTTCCCAAAGGATAGTATCAGGCAGGAATTTTTTAAGGAATGTACCACGCAAACTACTTGCCCCTGGAAAGGGCTGGCCTCTTATTATACCCTGGAGGTGGATGGTAAACAAAACCTGGATGCAGCATGGTATTATCCCGAACCTAAACCTGCTGCTGCCAATATTGCCAATTATGTTGCCTTTTGGAAAGGCGTAAAAGTAAGCAACTGATATGAAGCATTACGACGCAATTATTATTGGTTCGGGGCAGGCAGGTTCGCCCCTGGCAAAAAAACTGGCTAATGCCGGTAAAAAAACATTACTGGTAGAGAAGCGCTTTATCGGCGGCACCTGTGTCAACGACGGCTGCACCCCTACTAAAACCATGGTAGCGAGCGCAAGGCTTGCTTATTTGGCGGGCAGATGCAATGATATGGGAATTACCATCAAAGGGTACACTGTGGATTTAAAACAGGTAAAAAAACGTGCGGATGGTATTGTGATGAAGTCGCGCATGGGTAGCCAGGCCGCCATGGAGAAAACCCCAAACCTCGACCTGCTTTTTGGCGAGGCTACATTTATTGATCACAAAACGATATCGGTAAACCCAAAAACAGGCAAAGCCAGGCAGTTTAGAGCCGACCAGATATTCATCAACGCTGGCTGCAAAACCATTATTCCAAAAGATATAGAGGGGCTGGAGGACATCGGGTACCTTACCTCCACCACCATTCTCGACCTGGAGAAAGTCCCGGAACATTTGCTGATCATCGGAGGCAACTACATTGGGTTGGAGTTTGGGCAGATGTTCCGCAGGTTTGGCAGTAAGGTGACGATACTGGAGCGGTCGGGCAGGCTGATATCTCGTGAGGACGAAGATATTTCTGCGGAAATAACCGGTATACTGGAGGAGGAAGGCATAAAAATACTCGCTAACAGCAAAGCCGTTAAAGTAAAAAATAAAGGGAAAAACCAATTCACCGCCACAATAAAAACGGGCGATGAAGTAACCAAAATAAAATGCACACATGTACTGGTAGCTGTTGGCCGCTCACCGCAAACAGAAAGGCTCGCGCTGGATAAAACAGGTGTAAAGGTGGACGACAAGGGCTATATTAAAGTAAATGATAAACTGGAAACCAGCGAACCCGGCATTTACGCCCTGGGCGATATAAAAGGCGGGCCTGCATTTACCCATGTTTCTTATAACGATTACACCATTGTTTACCGAAATCTTATCGAAAAGCAGGACCTCAACATTAACGACAGACCCATACCGTACTGTATGTTTACCGACCCGGAACTGGGCCGTGTGGGAATAACAGAAGCAGAGGCGAAAAAGCAGGGGCTGAATATAAAAGTAGCCAGGCTGCCCATGTCGCATGTGGCCAGGGCTTTGGAAACCGGTGATACCCGCGGGCTGATGAAGGCCGTTGTAGATGCCGATACCAAAAAGATTTTGGGCGTAGCCGTTGTGGGCACCGAAGGCGGTGAGATCATGTCTGTGTTGCAAATGGCCATGGAGGGCGGTATTACGTACGACAGGATCCGTTACTGCGTGTTTGCCCACCCAACGTATTCCGAATCGCTTAACAACCTTTTTATGACCCTGGAGGACTAACCAAGCCCTATGATAAAAGTTGAACGCCTCGTTAAAACATTCGGCACAACCAAAGCTGTTGACGATATTTCTTTTGAAGTGGCCGAGGGGGAAACTTTAGCCTTATTAGGTACCAGTGGTTGCGGCAAAACCACCACCCTCAAAATGCTGAACCGGCTGATAGAACCTGATAGCGGGACGATCTCTATCAACGGCAAGAATGTTTTGGAGGAGAACCCGGAAACCCTGCGCCGTGGCATTGGCTACGTGCTGCAGAACAACGGGCTTTTTCCGCATTATACTGTTGCAGAGAATATTGCTATTGTGCCTCAGCTTTTAAAATGGGATAAAGCCAAAACCGATAAGCGGGTGAACGAATTGCTCGGGAAACTCCATCTCGGTAAGGAGCACCTTAAAGCATACCCAAGCGAGTTAAGCGGCGGCCAGCAACAGCGCATAGGGCTGGCCAGGGCATTAGTTGCCGACCCGCCCGTTCTGCTAATGGACGAGCCTTTTGGCGCACTGGACAATGTTACCCGCTCCAAAATACACAACGAGTTTAAAGCATTGGATGAGCTGAAACGCAAAACCATCATCCTGGTAACGCACGATGTACAGGAGGCTTTTGAACTGGCGGATCGGATTGCCTTGATGGATAAAGGCAAAATAGTACAGATAGGTACGCCTGCCGAATTGTTATTTAACCCCGCAAACGAATTCGTAAGCAGTTTTTTAAATGAACAACGCCTGCAACTGGAGTTTAAAACTATCAAGATAACCGATCTGTGGGAGCACTTGCCGGAAGGCAGCCATAAAACCAATACTTCATCACTCTCGGCCGAATCGGATTTGTGGGCCGCATTGGAGCAGTTTAAATTTATAAAGGGCGAAAACCTGAACATCCTTAACCAGCAAAACAAAGAAGTAAAAACGGTTACTTTTGAGCAATTAATGTCAGCTTATTCAAAATATAAAACCCTGCAGCCGCATGAATGAGCAAGAACAATCACTTTGGGCGTTCATGGCGCAGCAGGCCGATAAGCTGGGGGTGCAAACGTTGCAACATATCGGGCTTACGTTTATCTCGCTGTTTATCGCCGTGCTGGTAGGGTTGCCTTTGGGCATTTACATTACCCGGAAAAAAGGCATATCCAGTTTGGTGCTAGGCATTGCCGGCATATTGCAAACCATTCCGAGCATTGCTCTGCTTGGTTTTATGATACCGCTTTTAGGCATCGGCGCGAAGCCCGCTATTGTGGCTTTGCTGCTGTATGCCCTATTGCCGATTATCCGCAACACCTATACCGGAATAACCGGGGTAGACGCCACGGTGAAGGAAGCCGCCGTTGCTATGGGCATGAGCAAGTGGCAGGTGCTGTTTAAGGTAGAACTGCCCCTGGCTATGCCCGTGATATTGGCAGGTATCCGTACGGCTACGGTGATTAATGTTGGTGTGGCTACGCTGGCATCATATATTGCTGCGGGTGGCTTAGGCGAGTTTATTTTCGGTGGCATCTCGCTCAATAATACCAACATGATATTGGCAGGAGCCATACCGGCTGCCCTGCTGGCCATTATTTTCGATTTCCTGCTCTCGCTGGTGCAAAAGCTCAATTTTAAAAAGATAAAGAGTGCGGTTAAAATTGCGCCGATATTGCTGCTTGCACTTTCGTGCCTGTATTTTATCCCATCTGCTTATGGCGGCAAACTGACTGCCGGTTTTACGCCCGAGTTTATGGGCAGGCAGGATGGCAACCTCGGTCTGCAAAGCAAGTATGGGTTAAAGATCCATACCATCGTCATAAGCGATGCAGTAATGTACAAGGCGGCGCAAGAGAAGGAATTGGACGTGATCAGCGGTTATTCTACCGACGGGCGGTTGAAAGCATACAATCTCATCGTTTTAGATGATGATAAAAAGATATTCCCGCCCTATTATGCTGCGCCTGTTGTACGCGAGGATGCCTTGCGGAAATTCCCTGAACTGGAAAAAACGCTGAACCTGTTAGCCGGCTTTATTACCGATTCTATCATGACGGAATTAAACTACAAAACCGATTACTTGCATCAATCGCCCGAGCGGGTTGCAAAAGATTTTTTGGTGGCGAAGAAATTATACCGGGCCGATAAAGGCGGCAAAGAAGGCGTGGTGCGCATCGGTTCAAAAATATTTGGCGAGCAGTATATATTAGCGAGCATGTATACCATGCTGATCAAGGGCTGCACTAATTACGATGTAGCTACCAAAACCGGGCTGGGCGGCACCAAAATAGTTTTTGACGCTTTAACAAACGACCAAATAGATTTTTATCCTGAGTACACAGGCACGGGCTTGCTGGCTATTTTGCAGGCCCCGCCGAAAACCGTAACACAATTACAAACGAGTAAGGATAGTACTTATAATTATGTTGCCCGTGAGTTTGAAAAGCGTTATCAACTCAAATGGCTGAAGCCAATTGGCTTTAATAATGCTTACGCCTTAATGATGCGCCAAAAACAGGCAAATGAATTGCATATCAAAACAATTTCTAACCTTAAACGATATTTAGATACCAAGTAATGCCGATGGATTTAGCCGAATGTTATAAAAAGGTACGCCGGCGTACCGAAGAGATATGCGCCCCGCTGCAAACCGAAGATTACGTGGTGCAGCCCGTGGTAGATGTTAGTCCGCCTAAATGGCACATCGGGCATACCACCTGGTTTTTCGAAACTTTTATCCTGAAGCCATATTTTATGGGCTACCAGGAGTACGACCCCAACTACAATTATGTGTTTAACAGCTATTACGAAACCGTGGGCAACCGCGTTATCCGCACCGATAGAGGCAACCTAAGCCGCCCAACGGTTATCGACATCCAGCTGTACCGCAAATATGTGGACGATGCCATGCAAAACTACATTGCCTGCAATGAATTAAGCGATGAGGTAAAAGAACTGTTGATTCTGGGCTTTAACCACGAGGAGCAGCACCAGGAGCTTTTGCTGACGGACATCAAATTCATCTTAGGCAATAACCCGCTGTTCCCCGCATACAGTAAAGAGTATATAAAGCCGAAGGTTGAGGAAATTGAAAGCAAAGAATTTATTAAGCTTGAGGAAGGCGTTTACGAAATAGGTTTTGCAGGCGAGGGTTTTGCTTTTGATAATGAGTTGAACCGCCACAAGGTTTACCTGAACGCATTTGAAGTGAGCCCAACCTTAGTTACCAACGCCGAATACCTTGAATTTATGGATGCCGGCGGCTACCACGATTTCCGCCACTGGCACGCTGCCGGTTGGGATTGGGTAAATACCAACAAGGTGGAAGCGCCCATGTACTGGCATTTGATTGACGGCGAATGGCATTATTACACTTACCATGGTTTGGAGCTATTACACCTGCACGAAACGCTTTGCCACATTAGCTATTATGAAGCTTATGCCTATGCCTCCTGGAAAGGCATGCGCTTGCCTACCGAGTTTGAGTGGGAAGCCGCTGCCACAAAATTTAACTGGGGCAGCCGCTGGGAGTGGACCGAAAGCTCGTACCTGCCATACCCGGGCTTTGCCAAAGCACCCGGTGCAATAGGCGAGTACAATGGCAAATTTATGGTAGGCCAAAAGGTTCTGAGGGGAGCATCGGAAGCAACCTCGCCAAACCATAGCCGCATTACTTACCGCAATTTTTTTCAACCCGAGCTACGCTGGCAATTTACCGGCATACGCCTCGCAAAATAATACACCTGCAAACAACTATGGAAACTACTACCTGCACCCTGAAAAACCCCGAAGAGCAAACAAGCCCCAACGGACAGTTCTACAAGGACGTGATAACCGGTTTAAACACTACGCCAAAGCGGCTCGACTCTAAGTACTTTTATGATGCCAATGGCGATAAGATCTTCCAGGAGCTGATGAACTGCGAAGAATATTACCCTACCAATTGCGAGCTGGAGATATTCACTCAAAAGACCGCCGAACTCGCTAAATCCATCATTGCCGGGGGCGACGCGTTCGAGTTGATAGAGCTTGGTGCGGGCGATGCCACTAAATCATCCCACCTGTTAAAATACCTTATCGATGAAAATTCGGATTTTACCTACCTGCCAATAGATATCTCCGGCAATGTAATTTCTTACCTCAACATTACCCTACCGGTTACTTTGCCGGGTATCAAAATAAATGGCTTGCAAGGCGAGTATTTTGATATGCTAAAGAAAGCAGCATCGGTATCTGATAAACGCAAGGTGGTGATGTTCCTGGGTTCTAACATCGGCAATATGCAGGTGAAGGATGCTGAGGCCTTTTGTAAAGTGTTGCGCGATCACCTCTCGCCGGGTGATATGGTGCTGATAGGCGTAGACCTGAAAAAGAACCCGCACACCGTTTTAGCCGCTTATAACGATAAGGGAGGCATTACCAAACGCTTTAACCTGAACCTGCTGGAACGTATCAACCGCGAACTGAATGGTAATTTCGATATGTCGCAATTTGACCATTACGCCATGTACGACCCAGAAAGCGGCGCATGCCGCAGCTACCTTGTAAGCCTGCAGGGCCAGCACGTAAAAATAGGTGAATCCGAAAATATCACCTTCAGAAAGGATGAGTACATTTACATGGAGATATCCCAGAAGTTTACGGTGGAGCAGGTAGATAATATGGCAAAATCAACGGGTTTTAAACCATTGCATCAGTTTTTTGATAGCAAAGGTTGGTTTGTTGATGCCGTTTGGGTGGCGGAGTAATTGGTTTTTCCCCCGTAGAGGTGCAATGCTTTGCGTCTCGCATTTGCAAGATCGCCCATTGGCATCTTATCGTCATTGCTGCAACGAAGCAATCTCTACGCTTTGCATGAACGCCTTGCATAACCGCTTGTCCTGTACAGAGATTGCTTCGTGCCTCGCAATTGTAAGGGTTTAGTAATTCGACAATAGAATTAGGTATTTTTTATTT
>CBFGNE010000150.1:0-7470 GCA_965649995.1 uncultured Mucilaginibacter sp. | reverse complement strand
AAAAACTCCCTCTCTACTTGTATCTTATTTTAGCTTTGGTGATGAGTATTTTATACCAGCTGCGCAAATTTTTTAATACTATTAAACGTGGCACGCCCTTTACTTACGAGAATGTGCGCCGCCTAAAACTAACAGCACTGTGCTTTGCGCTAACTACCGTACTCGGTATACTATTAGGCATCAGCACGGCGGTGATTTTAAAAACCAACGTAAAAGAAATGAACCTGATGAATATGGTTTGGGAACAAAGCTTTACCGGGTTAATATTAGGCGCCATGTTGTATATCCTGGCCGATATATTTAAATACGGGTTCGAACTAAAGAAAGAGATCGGAGAGTTTGTATAATGGCGATCATTGTAAACCTCGATGTAGAGATGGCGAAGAATAAGATGTCGTTAAAGGAGCTTGCCGAGCGCCTGGACATCAGCATGACTAACCTCTCCTTGCTAAAAACCGGCAAAGTAAAAGGCGTACGTTTTGATACGCTGGAAGCCATTTGCCGCGAACTAAACTGCAAACCAGGCGATATATTGGATTATAAGGCGGATTGATTTGTAGAAGCCTCACCCTGCCCTCTCCAAAGGAGAGGGTTCTTAAAATCCTATCTTTTATACAAGAAACATCAAAATAAGGAGTGGCGCGCGCCGCTCCTTATTTTTTACCACCGCGTCATTGCGAGTATCCAACACGGGGAACCTGAAAAAAATGGTTATGACGTGTAAAGAGAAATGCTAACTATCAATAACTTATAGTCATGTCATTCCGAGGGAAGCGCAGCGACGAGGAATCTTGTTAGTAATGCAAAGCAGGCATGCAAAGTGGTGAGCTTTGCATCAACAACAAGATTCCTCCCTCGTTCCTCGGTTCGGAATGACAATATTATCAATACTTATGCCGATGTCATTATAAAGCACGAAGCAATCCTCGGCAAGTATCCGATATGCACGTCCGCGCTGCAAGCCGTTGTTATGAGGCTACAAAGAAAACAATCAAAATCACCTAAAAAAACACCTCACGAAATAGTATTTTTAGCCCGCTATGGCAAACCCAATTATCAACCGTGAATTTGGCCGCGAAGCGTTTGGAAACGACACCGAAAACTATCATGCCGCCCGCCCAGCCTACCCTGCATGGGTATATGAAAAATTGCGCCCCTATTGCAAACCTGGCACAGCAACATTTGAAGTTGGTGCCGGTACCGGGCTGGCAACAAGCCATTTGCTTGATATGGGTGCAAAACCCTTAATTGCCATTGAGCCGGATAAACGCATGGCCGATTACCTTAGCAATACTTTAAAGCACGAAGCCTTAACCGTTGTGGCCTTACCTTTTGAGGATGCAGAACTGCCGCAGAATGCTTTTGATTTGGGTGTGTGCGCAACAGCCTTCCATTGGCTGGATGAGGATGCCGCCCTGCAAAAGGTTGCAAAACTACTACGCCCGGGCGGTTGCTGGGCAATGTTATGGAACGTGTTTGGCGACAACAAACGCGCCGACCCGTTCCACGAAGCCACCAAAACATTGCTAAGTGGTGCCAGTAGCCCCGGCGAAGGCACAGGGCCCATCCCCTTTGGCTTAGATTACCAAAGCCGCATTGCCGGCCTCGAAAGAGCGGGCACCTTCGATAATATACAACACTATATAACCGATTGGGAACTTGTGCTAAACCCTAAAGAGGTGGTTGCTTTATATGGCAGCTACTCCAACATCAACATCCGCAAGGACCGAGACGAAGTTTTAGCCGAACTGGAGCAGATAGCCCGCGTAGCGTTTAACGGTAGGGTGATTAGGAATATGTCGACCAGTTTGTATTTGGCAAGGCGGAAGTGAAAGTTGTCTGAACCCGAATTAAACGAATTTTAAGAATTTATCGAATACTTGTCTCCTTCACGTTCCGTTAATTCATAAATTCGTTCTTTCCGGTTAATGCGGGCACATAATCGTGTTAATCGCTCAATCTTTAAATCGTGTATGCAGAGCACCTCCAACATCCTCATGATCCGCCCGGTAAACTTCGGGTTTAACGCACAAACGGCAGAAAGTAACGCCTTCCAGGTACAGCAAGCCGACCAGCAGGCCGTACAACAAAAAGCAGTGCAGGAATTTGACGGTTTTGTAAAGGTGCTGCGCCAAAATGGAGTTAATGTAACGGTAATTGAAGACACACCCGAACCGCACACTCCCGATTCTATCTTCCCGAATAACTGGGTAAGTTTCCACGATACCGGCGACATCTTCCTGTACCCTATGCAGGCAGAAAACCGCCGGCTGGAACGCCGCGAGGATATCATCCGTCAACTGGAAGATCATTTTAAAGCAAACCACCTGATAGACCTGAGCCGTTTCGAGGCCAAAAACCAGTTTTTAGAAGGCACGGGCAGCATGGTGCTGGATAGAGATAACAAAATTGCCTATGCCTGCCTCTCGCCCCGTACCGATGCCGAAGTACTGAAAGCCTTTTGCGACTATACGGGCTACAAACCCGTCACCTTTGATGCCTTCGACCAAAACCACAAAGCCATATACCATACCAATGTACTGATGTGCATCGGCAGCCGCTTCGCGGTCATTTGTTTGGACAGTATCACCAACCCGGCAGAAAAAGAGGCGGTTATCCAGTCGCTAAAAGCAAGCAGCAAGCAAATTATCGATATCAGCTTTGAGCAAATGAACCAGTTTGCCGGCAATATGCTGGAGGTAAAAAACGCGGATGGGGAAACGCTTGTGGTGATGTCGCAAACGGCGTATAATTCGCTTACGGATGCACAACGGACTGAATTATCTGCTTTTGGCAAATTAGTTTATGCGGATATTAATACAATTGAAACCAATGGTGGCGGTAGTGCAAGGTGTATGATGGCGGAGGTGCATTTGGGGGAGGTGTAGCTACTCAACTCAATGCGCATGTCTTAAATCAATATCGTGACTAATCGCCGCGGCGGCCAGGCGTATGCACCTGACGCGGCAGAAGCGCATTAAATGACGGCGTTTAAAAAGAAATAAATTACTTATGAATTCAACATTAAAAGCGATACTCTTGGCGACTATAGTATTCGTAGTAATCTTCTATGTGGATAGAAGAATAAAACTTTACGATATGTCTTTTTATCAGGGAAAGGACGATGGCATCTCGGCACGCGTCAGTTCTATTATTTTTTTAAGTTTTTTGCTTTTTATCAACTATGCAAAGCAACGCAAAATCCGAATTGGCTTAATTGGTGCTCTTGTTGGATATATCGCTTCAATTCTCGGGTTTATAATCAGTTATCTGGCGTTTCATGAATACGACTTAACTTTTCATATCGTGTCGTTTAGCCTGGCGTTGTTGATTTTCATTGGGTTCAGGCGTTTTAAATATTCAAAAATAGATAGTTAGCGAGTGGGTTGGTAGACCCCTCGCGTAGCCCGGAAATTGTAAAAAACAAATCAATTAGCATGGAAGGCATAACCCAATTACAAAAAGCCTTAGCAAAAAAGCCCTCCCACTGGTCGAAGTTTTTAACTTCGTCTTAAAATGAGTTAAGCTTCCAGCTTAGCCCTAACTGAAAATACTAGTGAAAATAACGGTTCTCCTATTCTCATTAATTGTGCTACTTGGAATGTCGGTGCTAACCGCCCTTCAATATATGCTGTCTTCGCACCTGGTTGGCGGCAGCTTGCAATCAATGGAAGTAGTTAGTGAGTCAGGTATTGTGTTTCCGCTGTTTTCAATAAGCTTATTTGGGTTGCTCTCCTATTGGTGTTACAAAAAGTTCAATGCGGCTAAATTATTTTTACTGGCAATTGTTTTCTCTTGTTGGTTCCTCAGCGGCAGAATAGTATCAATATTAGTTTGGCCCGAAGTGATCGTAAATACAGGTTGGTTTATTATGCAGGATGAAAAAATCAACCTTTGCGAAAATCAGCCGGATTGTGAAACGGCGCTTATGAAAGGAACAAGCGTTACCAGTTTAAATCTTTGGCGGATCAGGATCAAAAACGACAAGGTAAACAAAGTGGCCTTGGTTGGGCCGTTTATTTGGAATAAAACGCGGGATACCTTTAGTAAAGAAATACATGTTAAGGTTGTAAAAGAGTGATGAAATGAATCGGCCAGCTATACATAACCATAAAAGAGTTATATTAACCCCATGGCGAGCAATGTTACCGAAGACCTCCACACCATACTAAACGAATCGAGGAAGCTATCAATCGGCTGGAAACACGGGTTGATCAGCACCGATCATTTATTTATGGCCATGTTAAAAAACAACTGTTTGGCCTCGCCCTTTCTTGGGCATTGTGATGCGGCGTTATGGGAAAGCAAGATTAAATTGACATACCCGCCAACCGGGAAAGAAACATTGAAAGATGGTTTACCTTTAACTGTGTACGCCGAACGGACCGTTAAGCATTGCTACAAAATTGCAAGGCTAAACGGCGAAACCGCAATCAATACCATCCACCTGTTATTAGCCTTTTTAAGTTACGACAACCAAATAAAAGAAGCCTTCGACAAAGCCGGTATCCTTATCGGCGATATTACGGCATCGTGTTTCAGTACACATTTAGAAAAATTACCGCCCGTTTTAAAGCAAAATCGCACCCGGCCTTATAGTAAAATAGACCTATTCTTTTTTCGGTTTGGGGGTAAAGCCAGGGAGCTGGCCCGGTTGCAAAAAAATGCTACTAATTTGTTTTTATACCGGCAGTTTAACGATTGCAGAGAGATCTGCTCGCTTGCACTTACGCTCGCTCCGGATGCTTTAGACTTTAAGGAAATGCAGGCTTGTTGCTATATAGACTTGCGCGATTTTCAGTCCGCCCTGGTATTATTAGAAGAATTAGTAGCGATCCAACCAGGCCATATGAACAATTGGCTGAACCTATCTTATGGTTATATTTCAACCGGGAATTACGGCGAAGCTGCTAAAATATTAGACAAGCTATTGCAACAACAACCTAAAAACCAATACTTTCTCAATAACCATGGATTTAACTTATTACTGCAGCAAAGGTTTGCAGAATCTGCCCCGTTTTTTGAGATGGCAGTAAAAAAGGACCCGGAATTTGCTTTCGCCTGGAATAACCTTGGGTTTGCAAAGTATAAGCTCGGGGAATTGGATGAGGGCCTGTCGCTAATAAACCACTCACTCGGGCTGGATAAAAGCAACAGCTATGCTTACAAAAACAAAGGCCTTATTTTCATGGAAACAGGCAATGCAGTGGAAGCCATCAAAAATTTTGAATTATCATTAAAGTTTGGCTATGCAGAAAAATACGGAGACGAGGTTGAGCAATTGTTAAAACAGCTTACCTGATAATTTGCCGCCAAGCCGGGCGTCACTCCCGGATGCAATTTTTAAGCGTCCCCGCTTTCGGATTGTGCCGAAGGCAGCGCCACAAAACATACCCTCTCATATGTTTGCAATTATCGCTCTTATCTTATCAATAAGGAAGGTGGTTTCTGTGATATGATGCTCATTTAGCCGGTTATACCGTTCTTCCCAGGATAAGGTATCATCATCTGTGTACTTTGGCACTTTAATCCATTTGTAGGTATTCAGGATAACGTTTTTCTCTTCTTCGGTAATCATAATATATTTTCTTGAAGGTACGGTTTAGTCTTGTAAAGCATCCCACCGGGGCTGACGAAAAGGGGCAATTGAAAGTTAAAAATTTTTGCGGTTTTGCGCAAAATCAACTTCACATCACGATGTGAAACGAGCACTTCATTAGTTTGGTTTTTGTCATTGGCAACTTTCGGTGAGGCGGTTAAAGTCGATAATACTTAACCCTGCACATCTTACAGAAAAGCAAAGGAAAACACAGAAAAACACCGAGAAAACTCGGGAAAACCCGGGAAAAATGTACCGCGGAATTTGTAGCCCTGGTCTGCCGGATGGCGCGCTGTCTTGTCCAACTATGCCTGCATGTACCCCCAAAATAAAAATCCGGCAAATTGAAAGCGTAGGCAACACTGGCTTAACCTTACCTTAACCTGCACAAACAAATTACAATACAGCTATAAAATACACCAACATTTTCGCAAAAAATCCGTTTTAAAATTACATTTTTGCCAAAATTTTAATAAATGCAGAGTTACCAGGACTTTCTTGACTTAAGCGTTGGGTTCCCGCAGGATGGTTTCGAGATCATCGACGATGAACTTTACTTTCAGGACCTTAATTTAATGGAGATGATAGAAACGTATGGCACCCCCCTACGCTTCACTTATCTGCCTATGATCACTAAAAAGATACAGCAGGCAAAACTGTTATTTCAGCAGGCCATCATCAAAAATAATTACCGCGGCAGCTATAAATATTGCTATTGCACCAAAAGCTCGCACTTCCGCCACATTGTAGAAGAAGCGCTGAAGAACGAGATCCACCTGGAAACGTCATCAGCTTTTGATATGCCGATGATAGATGCACTTGAAAAGAAAGGCGCACTAAATAAGGATGTTACGGTTATTTGCAACGGGTTTAAAACGTTTCAGTACAAGCAGTATATCATCGATATGCTGCACGATGGGTTTACCAATATCATCCCCGTACTGGATAACAAGGAAGAATTTAACCTGTACGACGATGAGATAGACATTGATACCCCCTGCAACCTCGGCATCCGTATAGCCGCGGAAGAGCAGCCCGATTCGCAGTTCTACACCTCGCGCCTTGGTGTGCGTATGGAGGATGTGATAGATTTTTACCACAATAAAATTGAGGATAACCCAAATTTCCAGGTAAAATTGCTGCATTTCTTCATTAACTCGGGTATTTCTGATACCCCATATTACTGGAACGAGCTGGAGAAATACGTTACGCTTTACTGCAAATTCAAAAAAGTAAACCCTGCTTTGGATACGCTGGATATTGGCGGTGGGATGCCTTTTAAAGATTCGCTGGTGTTTGATTTTGATTACGAGTACATGATCAACGAGATTGTGAGCCGTATTAAAGAGATCTGTGCCGAGCACGATACCATGGAGCCGGATATCATTACCGAATTTGGCAAATACACCGTGGCCGAAGCTTCGGGGATATTATATAAGGTACTGGGCCGCAAGCAGCAGAACGACCGCGAACGCTGGCTGATGCTGGATGGCTCGTTCATTACCAACCTGCCAGATGTTTGGGCGCTTAACCAAAAATATATCCTGCTGCCAGTAAATAACTGGGACAGCGAGTACGAGCGCGTAAACCTTGGCGGTATCACCTGCGACGGGCAGGATTACTACAACCAGGAAGCCCACATGAACAGTGTGTTTATGCCTAAGACACGAAAAGTACAATACCTTGGTTTCTTTAACACAGGCGCTTACCAGGAAGTACTTAGCGGCTATGGTGGCATACACCACTGCCTGTTGCCCTCTCCAAAACACGTTATCATCCGTAGGAATAGGGATGAAACATTCAACTTTGAAGTATTTGGTGAGGAGCAAAACAGTAAACAAGTATTAAAAATATTAGGTTACACAACCTAA
>CBFGNE010000149.1:0-7472 GCA_965649995.1 uncultured Mucilaginibacter sp. | reverse complement strand
CTATAATGGCATTCAGCAGATTAAGTGCTTTCGGTGCATCGAAATACAGCTCATTAATTGCTTGTAAATATTTTTCTTCAATAGTATAATAAGTGTCCATAAAAATCGAAATAAGTAATTCCTTCGGGCGTAAGCCTTCGGGTATTGTATCCGTTAAAAAAATAAATATTGTTCCGGGTGATGCCGGGTGCTATGAAGAGAAATGGATCCTTGATGCAAAACTCTCCTGCTGCGTGCCCAGGGGCTGCATATTGGTATGGCAGTATGAGTTATTTAATAGCATCGTATTATTATTTGTGGCGAAAATACACAAGACGGTGGAAAAAAACAAACAGGATTTAGCGATTTTGAGATAAACATTAATAACGGCCAGCTGATATAGGGCGAATAGCGATTTGCAACGGGTTGACGGCGGCGGAATATAAGCGCACAGTTCATTTGCAATTGGCCATGGCGGGGTACATACGCAAAAAAAGCAACGGCTATTAACCGTTGCTTTTTGTACGCCATTAAATAAATACCTATTTCTCCAATAATATTTTCTGATTATTAAACGCAAAGCCGGCATCAACCAGTTCGGCAACCAGTGGCCAATCGGCAGCTTTTTCGAAGTTATTGTTGTAGGTGCGGGTTACCGTTATATTAAGCACATTACCTGTTACCGCAGCTACGCAGGAAAATAAACCCGTTTTGTTGCTTTTTTGCTTATTCAACTCCTCTACCCCGGTTGCTTTATAGCCCGGCGGTATGTTGAAACTGATAACGTATTTAAAACTCCGTGCCCCGGGCATATAAACGTCTATGGTGCGTTTACGGTCTTTTTCTTCCAGTTGCAAAAAGGAGCCGGTGAGTTTGCCTACATCAACAATATAGTTGTTGCCTGCCTTTTTTACAAAATTGTTCAGTATGATGGTCGACGTAAACTCAAAAGGGGGTTGGTTTACTTCGAGCCCCATCTTGATGACTTTATAGTCGCTTATAGCAGATGGCTCCTGGTCGTATTGAGACTTGGCTTCATCCATAAAGCTTTTGCGCAGTTCTGCTGCTGATTTGCCCAAACCAGCTAAAAACGCATCCGCCGATCTTTTGGTTTCCGGGTTTTTGCTCAGGCGTTTCTCCAGCGGATCGCCGTTCGCCAGTTCGGTAAGGCCGGCATCAATATCCATGGCGCTTAACATGGCCTTTTGGTCGTCGTGGCGCAGGTAGCCGGTTTGCGTAACGGTCCGTTGTATTTTTACCCGCTGATAATCTGCCATTAGCCAAACCTGCATCTTTTCTTCAATGCGGTTTTTATCGGCAGGGGTTACAGGCAATGTAGCCTGGTATTCATTAAACTCGTATTTACGGGAATTTTTTCGTTCCGGCGTAAGTGCGATGGCCTTTTCGCCCTGAAACTTCGCGGGTATTTCATTAAAGTGGGTAACCACATCATAAAAGCTCATATATAGCTGCTTATTGCCGTTGGGTATCCTGATGATGGCATCAAAATCGCCCATGGTGAACACATTATCCAACGAACTGCCGTCGCGCGATGCTACCAGCAATATATCGTGGGGTATATCCATATCGGTTAACAGCCGGCTCATATCAACCACGGCTGTTTTACTGCGTGCTGTGCGGTAGTTTATTTGCCCCATATCGTCAAGGTCGCTTTTGCTGAAGTTGCCAAAAACGCGCAGCTTCCAAATATCGTAAAACACCTTCATCGTGCTATCCAGCGGCAGGGCAAGCATTTTCTTTTTGCCGTCGAAGTAATCCTTCAGCTTTTTTTCGGGCTCCTCATCCATCGGATTGGCTATTTCGTTAAAAGCGCTTTCAAAAAGTTCCTTATTAGCCCCCATGCCACCGGTTTTGCGGTTGAGGTAATAAGCGTTCAGCATTTTTATAGAACTCTCGTTGCTGATCTCGATATAAGGGTACTGCCGGTATACCGATGTCCATTTCTGGCTTTGGAACTTTGGCAGGTCCTTCAGTTTAAGATTATAAACTTTGTCGCCGTTATCCAGCACGTTTTCCTGGAATTGCGGAGCACCGTTTGCAGAGATATAAAGCACGGCCGATTTTTTATTCACCTGGAAGTTGAGCGAATAATTAAGGATGGGGTATTGGTCTGCCAGAACAAAAACCTGGTCATTGTCTGAGTATGTGTCGTTATTTACGTTTTCCGAAAGGTCGTTGTTACTGATGTAATAATCCAGTATATCGCCCACCTGCAAACCGGGGATAGCCAATTTACCTTGCTGGTCTTTGCTGGTATTTTTCAACAATACCTCTTCCCCTGTATTTACTATTACCTCCTGCCCGCTTGGTTTAATGATCTTGGCACCAATGTATGTTTCGTGCAGGTCTTTCATCTTGGTGATGAGCAGCGAGATACTTTTATCAAGGCGTTTTTGGTATTCGAGGGTCGAATACCTGTCTAAAGCCGATTTATCGTTGATTTT
Organism: uncultured Mucilaginibacter sp.; assembly: GCA_965649995.1. Taxonomy (GTDB): domain Bacteria; phylum Bacteroidota; class Bacteroidia; order Sphingobacteriales; family Sphingobacteriaceae; genus Mucilaginibacter. The sequence goes on along the minus strand of CBFGNE010000149.1, from coordinate 5,028 downwards.
AACGCGTTCGTGAAAAGTTGATATACGGTTTACCCTATTGGTAATGGCAGCGGTTATGATCATGAAATGCACCTTTACGTTTGATGTACGCTGCATGCTATAGGCTTGTGCTAATATCACTGCGCCCTCGTTGGCATACTTAGCGGGCACTTCTTTCAGCATAAACTCCGGTGGAGGAGCGGCCCATACCAGCTTTTGTATTTCGGCTGCTTTTTCGGCATAGGTTTGCGCAAAAACGCTAACCGTTGTGCATAAAAAAGAAATTAAAAGTAGATGTTTTTTCATTCGTTTGTCGGTTTAAGTGTAATAGTGTCGTTATAGGCTTTTACCAGTAGTTCTATATCCTGGTTCCATTTGGCAAAATTAGCTTTCGCTAAATGCGTATTTTTAATAAGGATGTTTTTTTGATAAGTTACTTTGGCAGGCGTACTTGCATATTGTATATGAAACTCGTAGTCGGGCGTTATTATGTTTAAGGCCATAGGCAGGTATGCAACTTTTAGCCCCGCGGGGATAGTTAATTCGGCCTGGCGTTTTACATCCGTTTTGTGGCTAAACCAATAATCGTGCTTACGTTCGCCGGTTTTTATGGTGCCGTCCATCAGTTCTTTGGTATGGTCGAGGTCGAGGTAATACGATTTCCCGAAAACGGAGATACCGTTTTTTGTATTTACGCTGTAGGATACCAGTAAGTCTTTATCCGGTGTTTCCGTTGGCGAAAGTGTAAGGTCGGTAATAGTATACTCGTTATTGCTTCCTGCCAAATAGTTCATCATTGCATCACTTGCTTTCTCTTTACGGATGCTGTTGATCCCTGCCAGTACTGACTCTTTATCCTCCCCTTTCCACACATAGTTTACCGTTCCTTTTATCGCGCCATCAACAATCTCAAATTTGGCTGTTGAGGTACTTGCGTTCTGGCTCATCGCAGCTACAGGCACCCTGGTTAGCCTGTATTTATCGCCGTCTTCCATCAATACCTGCCTGCCCTGTATACGTTCGGCATATTCGTTAAAACCGATGTAACTTTCCGTAGCATCTAAAAAGTACGTTTTGCCTTTGTAATCTAAAGCGCATATCATGTGGTTATCTACCGATAACGAGGGCGTTTGGTAATCGTATGCAATATGGTTTGTACCGAGCCAGCAAAGGCGGGCATCGTATCCGCTTGCAGTAAGCAGGGCTTTGGTTAGGCTGGCCATGCCCTTGCAATCGCCATATTTTTTACGCAGCACTTCGTCGGCGTTTTCGGGTTTAAAGCCGGCCATGCCATCCTCAAAAGCTATGTAGCGGATGTTATCCTGAACGTAATAATAAATGGCTTTTATCTTTTCAATGTCGGTTGTTAACCCAGCTGTAAGCTCTTTGGCCCTGGCAGCAATGGCAGCCTGGTCGGCTACTGCGTTTTTAGTAAGGCTGTGGTACCATTTATACTGATCATCGAGCGTGTTAAAATACGTAAAGGTGTTACCGCCCGCTGTTGCCGATTTGCACATGATAAAAAGATGCGGGTAAACATAGCTTGGCCCGGGGCTATTTTTTTCCTTTTTAGTGGCGGGCAGGTTTTGAATACTGTAGGTAATGAGGTCGGCATCATCGCCGCTAATGTACTGGGTATTTTTACGGATGCTGAAACCGGCAAAGTTGAGTTCCTTTATTTCCACCTTCATCCAGCGGGGTATTTTTATGCTGACTTCTTTTTTATCTACCCAATAAGGTTCGGTAAAATAAATACTGGTAAAGTAGCGCGGATCGTTCACGGTTTGCTCAAAGGTGACCACACCAACGCCACCCTTTTTGGGAATGGCCATAGGGAAGTAGCAGATCTTTTCGTCGGAGTAAAAGATGTCATCGCTGCCGTAATAAGTATAAACAGGTTTAAAATCGCGTGGCCGGCGGTTATCTACTTCACAATCAACCGAAGTAAGCGTAACCTGATTATTGTAGCTTAGCACAACGGGCACCGTGGCCTGGAAACGGCTGGATGTATAGCTGGCCATTTGCTTTTGCTGAACTTCTACATTCTTGCTTTTGGTATTGTAAACAAATTGGTAATTCTCTACGGCCGATTTAATGGAGATGGTGGAGTCGGCTGGTTGGCCGCAAACTATTTGCGTAACAAACAGGCTTAAAACGCCTGCCATAATATTTTTAATCATAAATTAATTAGAACCCTAACATAAGCTTTTTTTCTTAACTGCGAACCATTAATTCTTGAATATTATTTTATCCGGACATATTTTTATGCCCATTTTTTACAATGGGCACTTTTGCGCTAATAACTAAAAACCTACATTTGCATATGCCTTACAAAGAACGCGAGATCAGCAAAATGTACTACACTATGGGCGAGGTATCGGCCATGTTTGATGTTAACCAGTCGCTGATACGTTTTTACGAGAAGGAATTTGATGTACTGCAACCCAAAAAGAATAAAAAGGGCAACCGTTACTTCACGCCGGAGGACATCGAGAATTTTAAGATCATCTTTAACCTCATCCGCGATAAGGGCTTTACGCTACAAGGCGCTAAAGACTACCTTAAAAACAACATGGACGATACCCGCGACAACCAGCGCGTGATAGATTCGCTGGAAAACCTCAAAAAATTCCTGCTGGAAGTGCGCGACGAAATATAATATCTGCCGCAGATAAGCTATTTTTATTCCTTTAACCTTACCGGCCTGTTTGCGCAGACCCGGCAACCTGTATGATAGCTGAGCACAAAGGCGAAATTCCTGTTGTAATTTTATTGCTGCCTTTTTTGGCCGGGATCGGCCTCGGCCTAAACCGGCTTGCTGTAAGCATTACATTTTTAGCCGTTGCCTTGCTTATTTTGAGCATTGCATTTGCTGCGCTTAATGCAGGCTACAGCAAATTAGGCATATACAAAATGCGTTGGCTGGGCGGCTTGCTTATTACCCCTATTTTATTTCTGGCGGGATGGCTGGTAACCGTGCAGCGCTATGAGTTGAACAATACTGTGCATTTTTCTAAAACGCCTGCACAGTACCTGGTGGCGCATATCAATTTGGAGCCAAAAGTTAAAGGCGATATTATACGGTTTACGGCTGATGTTGTGCAAAGTATTAATAACGGCAGATCCACAAAAACCAGCGGCACATTGCTGATAGCTATAAAAGACGAACTGGCAACCAATTTATTTTATGGTGAGGAATTGCTGATACCCGCCAAATACGCCGAAGTTGAGCCGCCCTACAACCCTGGCGAGTTTAATTACAAACGTTACCTGGCCAATAAAAATATTTATTACCAGGCGTTTTTATACCCCAAACAATACCGGATTGTGAGCGCAGGCCATGGCAACCCGGTAATTGCCTATGCACTAAAAACCCGCCAAAGCCTGGTTAAAAAGTTAAAGGCTAATATGCATGATACTACAGCCATTGCGGTAGCATCCACCCTGATATTAGGCTATAAAGCCGACCTGAGCAACGATGTATTGCAAGCCTATTCAAAAACGGGCACCATTCACATCCTTTCGGTATCGGGCGGGCATGTGGCTATTATTTACTTTTTACTTGCTTGGGTATTATCATTTTTAAATGGTAGCCACCGTGGTAAAATATTTAAAGCAGTGCTTATTATATTGCTGATATGGGGTTATGCGCTGCTAACCGGCTTTTCTCCTGCCGTTAACCGCGCCGCGCTGATGATCAGCATGGTAATCCTCGGCAAAACGTTCGTACGTTACATTAACAACCTCAATATACTGGCGTTCTCGGCCTTTGCACTGTTGCTGTACGACCCATTTTTACTAACCGATGTTGGTTTCCAGCTCTCCTATCTTGCTGTTGCCGGGCTGGTTGTTTTTCAGCCGATAGTTTACAAATGGTTCAGCTTTAAGAATAAAATTGCCGATTATTTATGGATGGCTTGTTCGGTATCTATATCTGCCCAGCTAATTACCTTCCCGCTAAGCGCATATTATTTTCACCAGTTCCCTGTTTATTTTTTGTTGAGCAATCTGCTCATCCTCGTACCTATCATGGTAATTATGTATACCGGGCTGTTGCTGCTGGCGCTGCCGCAAATGCCCTATGTTTCAAAAGCATTGGGCTATGTATTGGAACATAGCATTATCCTGATGAACAAAGCGCTGGCCTTTATAGAACATGCCCCCTACGGCGGCATCAGTAAGTTATGGCTAACAAGGGCCGAACATTTGCTGCTTTACATCATTATCATCGCTGCATTCTATTTCATTTATGATAAGCAGAAGAAATGGCTGCTGCATCTTTCGCTGGCCGCGATGCTATTATTCGGTATCAGCATCGGCATTAAGAAAATCAAAGCAGACAAAACGCGAACCATTACCTTCCTCAACCTGCGCAAGCATACCGGCATAGTATTTAAAAACGGAGATAACGGCGTGGTAATTACCGATCTCACCGATACCGACAAAACCTTTCAATACGCCATACAACCGGGGTTAGACAGCATGCAGGTGTTAAATTATAAGGTAATTAAATTAACGGAAAACATCCGCCTGCCCTACCTCATTAAGCAACAAAACCTGCTGCAGTTTTATGATAAAAGAATATTGCTGTTAAACCAAACGGCAGCACAGCAGTCTATCCCGCAACAATTAAAAACCGATTATTTGTACATCAGCAATAACTCATTTATTAATGCAGCGGGTGCCAACGGGCGTAAATTAATACTCGACGGAAGTAATTCTGATGGGTATATTGCTAAATTGAAAAATAATCCTGTTAATTGTGTCCTGTTAAAACGTAACAAATCCGTAATCGTACCATCTAACTGAAGAAAGAAATTTATTTTTTGTAAAAATTTTGCATCACAGTTAATTACACACTAAATTGTATTCATTAAACTAAAACTATGAAGATTAAACTATTTACAGTTGCCATGGGCCTTGCCCTTTCTGCAACAGCAATTAATGCAAACGCCCAAAAGGCATACACCGAGGGTGTTGCAGTAATTTCAATGTCTGTTATGGGCCAGGCCATTGAGGCGAAAAGCCATTTTACCGTCGACTCAGCAG
>CBFGNE010000148.1:0-7482 GCA_965649995.1 uncultured Mucilaginibacter sp. | reverse complement strand
AATTAGCCACGGGCAATAACAGCACCGCAAACAGGAAACCGAAAATAAGAGGGTCTACCAGGTCTTTTGCCAGTATCAGCAAATAGCCTAAAATGCAAAAACCTATTAATATAAGGGCAAGCCGTTCGTAAAACGGCGCTATCATTTTTTTAGCGGGCATACAATAGGGGTAAGTTTTTTCCCATGTTGAACATAGTTAAAAAAGCGTAACAATGGCTCATGCAATCCATGTTTTTTATAGGATGCGCCTAATTAACGCTAATAATTGTAATAAGTTGGCAGTATTTCAATTTTTTGCTGCTACAATTGTAGTTTGCTGTGCAATTGATTAAATTCAATTTTAATTTATAAACCTATGCTTAATGGCCCTAACCCAAGCGTACGCTACCCAATGGAGCCGTACCAAAACCTTGTGTTTTTAAAAAACATGATAACCCGCCCCAATATTATTGTAGGCGATTACACTTACTATGACGACTTTAAAGATCCGCTTAATTTTGAAAAGAACGTGTTGTACCATTTCGACTTTATTGGAGATAAGCTCATCATTGGCAAATTTTGTGCGATAGCGTCTGGCGTTAAATTCATCATGAACGGCGCTAACCACGAGAGCACGCCCATATCTACATTTCCTTTCGCTATCTTCCGCAACGGTTGGGAAAAAATAAACAACAGCGAGCACCCTACCGGCAAATTCCCCTACAAGGGCGATACTATTATTGGCAATGATGTTTGGATAGGTTACGAAGCGACCATAATGCCCGGGGTAGCCATAGGCGATGGGGCGGTTATTGCTTCCAAAGCTGTAGTTACCAAAGATGTACCGCCATACACTATAGTTGGTGGTAACCCGGCAAAACTTATCCGCAAACGGTTTGATGAAGAGCAAGCCGTGCGTCTGCAAAAAATTGCCTGGTGGGATTGGAGCGCCGAAAAGATCACCAAAAACCTTTTGCTGATCAATTCAGGAGACATTGCTGCACTGGAGGAAGTGGCAGGCTAATTTTGGCAAATAGTTTGCTGCAGTTTTAGTTTGATTAAAAACTAAATACCATGGCAAAGTATTCTGAAAAAGCAGGTGAAAAGGTTGAAAAAACCATGCACGAAATGAAAGAAGGCAAGCTGAAAAGCGGCAGTGGCAAAAAAGTTACCAGCAAAAAACAAGCTGTTGCCATAGGCCTATCCGAAGCGCGTAAAGAAGGCGCTAAGGTGCCTAAGAAAAAGGAATAAGTATTAACAATAAAGGCCTGGTTACGGCCTTTATTGCTTCTCATCCATAGAGAATATGTATATCACCCAATCGTTCAGCTCGCCTTTACTATCCAGTTCTATAAGGTGTTCAATATCTTCATCGGGTTTGTGCAATGGCTCAGCTTTGTATTTTGCAATAAGTGCCCTAACGGCTACAATATTGGCATTGTTTATATCGAAACCCTGCTTATGCTCTAATACGTATTTTGAGTATTGGGCCATATAAATAAAGCCGAGTTGTGGGTTACGGTCAGAAAGGTTCATCACTGCTTCAATCAATTTGATAGTGACCGCAGGAGTGCCTTTAGCCCATTTTAATAAAAACTGATCGGCTTCTTCCGTTTTTTGGGGTTGTGCTTTCCATGGGGTTTGTTGCAGCCAATCGGCAGTTTTTATAATATCGGTTTCGTACCGGGAGTAATCGTCTCTTGTTTTGAATACATAGTTTTTGGGCACTTCGAAGCTTTGCGCATACGCGTCGACGCCCGTTGTTAACAGAAGCAGCAAAAAAACCTGTATGGCAAAACTCTTCATTATTTGCTTAAGCCCTGTTTTATAATAAATTAAGCTGAAAATTCAACAAATCTTTCTTCATTTCAAAATGGCATTTAGATATAGCATCAATATACGCCTGTGTACCTTTATTAAAGGCATCAATAGCCGTGTTGTCGTAATTTGGGTGATTAAAATACACCCAATTACTGCTTAAATAATTATTGATAGCATCATCTTCTTCGGCTGTAAGGTAAACTTTTATATCCTCACGGGCAATAGCCTCTTTTACAACAGGTTTAAAAGTTTCTCCTTGGCGTAGATCTCTTCTATCGTGGCATGTATCTCCGAATAAGGCATGCTATTGTATACTTTACCAAAAGTTGTTAATATGTTGTTATATTGCTCGTAGCGCGTTATGGCATCAGCCTAATATGTAAAAAGCGCATGGTATTTGCCTGCAAGCAATTCCTTGTCCGCATCCGTTTTGCATGCGCCTTCGGGCATGGGCGGGAATGATAAGGTTAGGGTATTCATTATTATTTTAGGGTGAATGAATCTATTATCTTCATCAGCACAACCGCTTCGTATATAGTGCAGGGGTTGGGGCCTTCATCTTTAAAGTAGGCCACAATCTTTTCTATCATAGGCTGTTGTATGTGCATGGGGTGCTGAAATGTTATGGTTTCTTCCCCTGTTTCGGTTTTCAGTGTAACGAAGTTCCCAAAGAAGGGGAAAGTGATTTTGCCTTTCGTACCCATGATCTCGCAGGTGTCCGCAGTTTCGCTTTCGGCCACGTTAAAACTCCAGGAGCCGTTTACTACTACCTTGTTTTTGAAGACAATGAGGCCGCAAACATGGTCGTCTGCCGGGCTGCTGTTGGCCTGGTTTAGGCTGTAGCCTGTGTAATACTCGGGTTCGCCAAAAAAGTAAAGCATCAAGTCAAGCTGGTGGGGAGCCAGGTCGTGGAAGTAGCCGCCGCCCGATACTTCAGGGTCTAGCCGCCAGTTGGTGCCGGGATAAGTGGGTACCTTTGGCTCGCGGTTTTGCCACATCCGGATCTGCACGGTGCGCACCTCGCCAATAGTTTCATTCTCCAGCAAATTCTTTACGTGTAAAAACATAGGCAAGGCACGGCGGTAATGGGCAACTGTGAGCTTAGCGCCACTGTCGGTCACTGCCCCGGCCATTGCTTCTGCTTCGGCAGCGTTGCGGGTTACCGGTTTCTCTACATACACGTTCAAGCCTTTGGCAATAGCCCGTTTGGCATAATCGAGATGAGAGGATGGCGGGGTGGCGATAGAAACGGCGTTGACTTCGGGGTCATCCATCAGCAATTCGGCATCGCTGTACCATTTGCCTACATGGTGGCGGCGAGCGTAATCAGCCGCTTTTTTGGCATCGCGGCGCATAACGGCCACCAGGCTGCTATCGGTTATTTTATTGTATGCCTGCCCGCTCTTTAGCTCGGTAACGTCGCCGCAGCCAATAATGCCCCATTTGATTTTTTGTGATTCCACTAATTGTTATTTTGATTATTTTTTTGATTACACCGATTTTACTTTCTGATTTCACCGATTTCGCTGACCAGATCATCCGTTGAAACCTTTAAAAATCTTTGAAATTCTTCAAAAATCTTTGAATTCTATAATAGCATCGCCAGCAATTCTTCGTCGGTTATGATGGGGATATTTAGCTTGTTTGCTTTCTCCAATTTGGCAGGGCCCATATTATCGCCGGCCACCAGGTAGTTTAATTTGGCCGAAATGCTGCTCAAAATCTTACCCCCATTTTGCTCGATGATATCCTTCAACTCGTCCCTCGAAAACTTCTCGAAGGTGCCGGAGATAATAAAGTTTTGCCCGGAGAGTTTGTCGCTGGCGAGGTTCACTTCTTTTTCCTCGGCCACAAATTGCAGCCTAGCAGCTCTTAGTTTTTCAATTTCTTCGCGGTGGCTTTCGTCGGCAAAATACTCGGTAATGCTTTGGGCAATGCGCCCGCCAATTTCTTCAGCTGCGGTGAGTTCTTCTACCGATGCTGCCATCAGGTTATCGATGCTTTTAAAATGCGCTACCAACTTTTTAGCAACGGTTTCGCCTACGTAGCGGATACCTAAGCCGAACAGTACCTTCTCGAACGGTTGCTGCTTGGATTTCTCTATCCCATCCAGCATGTTATTGATGGATTGCTCGCCAAAACGGTCCATTTGTTTTAATTCATTGATATGCGACGGCAAGGCATACAGGTCGCTGATATGGCGAATGAAGCCACGGTTGTAAAGCGTGTTAATCGTCTCATCGCCCAGCCCGTCTATATTCATGGCTTTGCGGCCAATGTAGTGCTGCATCTTGCCTACAATTTGCGGCGGGCAGCCTTCATCGTTAGGGCAATAAAAGGCTGCTTCGCCCTCTTGCCGCAGCAATTCAGTACCACAGGCGGGGCAATGGGTAATGTATTGGATGGGTTCGGCATCCGGCTTGCGTTTAGCCAGGTTTACGCTGATAATTTTAGGGATGATCTCGCCGCCCTTTTCCACATAAACGGTATCATGCTGGTGCAGTTGCAGGCGCAGCATTATCTCATCGGCATTGTGCAGGGTGGCCCGTTTTACGGTGGTGCCTGCCAGCAGTACGGGTTTTAAATTAGCCACCGGCACTACAGCCCCGGTACGCCCTACCTGATAGGTTACTGCAAGCAGTTCGGTTTCTACGCGTTCGGCTTTAAATTTATAAGATATGGCCCAGCGGGGCGATTTGGAAGTAAAACCCAATTCCTGCTGCTGCGAGTAGTTGTTTACTTTGATTACAATGCCATCAATATCATAACTGAGGTGGTGCCTTTCGGTATCCCAATGGTTGATGAATTCCAAAACGCCGTTGATATCGCTTACCAACCTACTATGGTTATCAACATGGAAGCCCCAGCTTTTTACCGCTTCCAGGCTTTCCCAATGGGTTTTAAAGAGGGTTTTCTCGGTATATAAGCCGTACAGGAAACAATCCAGCGGGCGGCGGGCCACCTCGGCAGAATCCTGTAGTTTCATGGTGCCCGATGCAAAGTTGCGCGGGTTGGCGTAAGGTACTTCGCCCGCGTCTACGCGTTCTTTGTTCAATCTTTCAAAGGCTTTAAGGTGCATAAACACCTCGCCGCGGATCTCGAATAGTTCCGGGTAATTGCCTTTATCCAGTTTCCTGGGGATAGTATGGATGGTGCGCACATTGGTGGTTACCTCATCGCCCTGCGTACCATCGCCACGGGTTACGGCACGGGCAAGTTTGCCATGCTCGTAGGTTAGGCTCATGGATAAGCCGTCGAACTTCAACTCGCACACATATTCAAAATTATCGCCAATGGCTTTGCGGATGCGCTGGTCGAAGTCAATTAGCTCCTGCTCGTTGTAGGTGTTGCCTAACGAGAGCATAGGCCAGCGGTGTTTTACCGTTACAAATTCCTTGGTGATATCGCCCCCAACCTTTTGCGTAGGCGAGTCGGCGTCCAAAAATTCCGGGAATTCCTGCTCCAGCTTGCTCAGCTGTTCCAGTTTCTGGTCGAAATCGTAATCGGAAATGGTGGGCATGGCCAGCACATAATAGTTGTAGGTGTGCTGTTTAAGTTCGGCGGTTAGCTCCTTTATCTGTTGTTTGGCTTCGTTAGGCGACATGATAGCGAAGATAATAATTGTTGCTTGATTGAATATCGAATTATGAATACCGAACATCGAATTTTGAAGTTTTTTCACTTCGGCGTTCTACATTCGAAATTCGGCGTTCGATATTCCTATTTATACTTCAGCGTTACCACTACCGGGTAATGATCTGACGGTAACCTGCCATGATACGTATTGGTGAGGATGCCATAGCGCGATACGGTGAAGCGTTTGGTGACGAATATATGGTCGATACGGGCGTCGCCTGCCTTGTTCACATCATAGCCATTAAAGGTATTACTGGCAGCCAGGCGAATAGGCGATAACTCGTAGCTATCTCTTAATAAGCCCGAAGTATTAATAAGCGTATAACTCTCATTGGTTTGATCTACATTAAAATCGCCGGTAAGGATAGTGGGTACATTGCCTGCTATCTCCTTCACTTTCGTCAATACCAGCTTTGCGCTTTCGCGGCGGGCAATTACGCCAATATGATCCATGTGGAGGTTGAAAAAGTAGAAGAGTAGCCCGGTTTTTACTTCCTTAAATTCTGCCCAGCTGCAAATGCGTGGCAAAGCAGCGTCCCAGCCCTTGTTGGGTTTATCGGTAACCGTCGACATCCAGAAATTGCCCGACTTGAGTACTTTAAATTTATCAGCCTTATAAAATATTGCCGAATGCTCGCCGCCGTGCTTGCCATCATCGCGCCCGGTGCCAATCCATTTGTAGCCCGGCAGGCTATCGTTTAGTTGGGTTAACTGGTGGTATTGCCCTTCCTGCGTGCCAAAAATATCAAGCTCGTTAAAGCGGATAAGCTGGGCGATATTGGGATATCTTGCACGCCAGCCATTACCGGCGATGGAATCTTCCTTACTGTCGTAACGGATGTTGTATGTGCCAATGTTGAGTTGCTGCGCCTGGGTAAAAGTTGCTGTTGCGGCGAGGAGCAGCAGTGCCAAAAAGATCTTGATTTTCATAATTGGTGGTGTTAGTGCGCCAAATTTACAAATCATCGGTGTTAACTTCGCGGGCCGAGTTGTTACGATTTTGTTACGGACTTTGCCGGGAGTTTGGCTAAAGCAGGAAGGTTTTCTGTAGTGTACCGTTGGTTGAAACCAACGGCAATGAAAATGGGTTGCTTACGCATCAATTTGAAAAAGCAATATAAAGTTGGTCGAAACAACGGCAATGAAAGTGGGTTTCGGAGAATGCTGCTAACTGCCCTCTGCCAACTGACTACACCTCCCCTTCCCTTTTCCTCAAAAACCATTCAGTGCTTAACATAACTACCAGCAGGGCAAATATCCATTTCAGGCTGATCATATCGCTATAGCGTTTATCTTCATAAACAACGGTTTTAATGTTTTCGTTTTTGCGGATGAGGCTGGCCAACTGGTTTATTTGCGCCGGCAGCAGCATCTGCCCGCCAGAACGCTCTGCCATATTTTTCAGCAAACGGTGGTTAGCGGTACTTTGGCGGGCCTCCAGGTTCAATTGCTTTACGGTGATTTGTCCGTTTGCAGCATATTGCTGTTTGCCATTTTTTGCCGTGGCCGAATAGCTGTACTCGCCCACCGGCAAGGTGCCTGCATTTAGCTGGTAGCTTTGCCCGCTGCGGGTAAACAGGAAGCTAAAGTTTTTGCCATCCTTATTTTTGATAGCGATGCGCACATCGGGCGTATTTACCAGTTCCAGCGCATCGTTATATAATTCTGCATTCAGCAATACATTCTCGCCTTCATCGAACACGTTTTTTGCCGGGTACGCCCTAAACCGCTCGCGGTTGGCGTTGGCCGTAAGGTACTGCACGCCCTGGCCAAACAGTTCCTCCAGCGCGTGGTGGTTGCCATATTCGCGGTACTCAGCCAATTGCCAGCGCCACAAACCTTCGGCAGCAAGCACGGCTGTGCGGCGCCCGCCCTCATCGCCGAAGGCCAGCAACGGGTAGTTGGTGGGCACGCTGCCTATCTTTTGCTTCAACAATACGGCTGCGTTGGGCTGTGCTTCGTAAGTGCCATAAGCGGCTAAAAGCGGCGGCAGTTTGCTCAGCTTGTTTTGGGTAGAATCTGATAAAGTGAACGCTGTAAACGTTG
>CBFGNE010000147.1:0-7540 GCA_965649995.1 uncultured Mucilaginibacter sp. | reverse complement strand
ATCCCCCAGGCATTGCGGTAATAATGCTCGTCTACAATTTCGGGCTTGCGGATTGTTAATTTACCCCTGCTCCCAAGCCAATCCTTGCCGCCGATGCTTGCGATACAATGAAGGTTTGGATATTTGGCTTTAATGCCATCATAAAACTGGGCATAACGCCCGTCATAACTGCCCGATTCGTCAAACCCATCTTCGTTGCCAATCTCTACATAGCTCAGTTTAAAAGGCGCCGGGTGCCCATCTGCCGCGCGTTTAGCGCCCCAGTAGGTGTTTACGCCGCCTATTACGTATTCAATTTCGTCCAGCGCATCGTCTACGTACGGCTTTAAAAGCGTCCCTGCGTCCACATGGTCGCCGTCTAGCGAATAGCCGGCATAAACGGCAAGCAGCGGCTCCATCTTCAGGTCTTCGCACCATTCTAAAAATTCAAGCAAGCCCATCCCGTCACTGGGGCGGTAGCCCCATGAGCCGGTATGCCCCGGACGGTTTTCAAGCGGGCCCAAAGTAGTTTTCCAGGGGAATGCGTCGTTCAATTTAGGGCCTTCCAGGAAATTACCGCCGGGGAAACGTAAAAAGCGGGGTTTTATATCAGCCAGCAACTTCATTATGTCTACCCGGTGCCCATTCGGGCGGTTATGGTAAGTCGGCGGGAATAATGACACGAGGTTAAAATAATAAACCCCGGTACGGTTTGTTGAAATAACAAAACGGGCGCCAGTTGTTGGTTTAACGCCAGTGCCTGTTGTTAATTTAAGCTCGTATTTTTTCCAAAAGGCGCTTTTTACCAAATTAATGGTTCCCGAAGCATATACCGTTTTACCGTCATTGCTTTCTATGCTTACGGTTATAGGCCCTGCCGTGTTATCCGCAATTACCGGGAGGGCAACTGTAGGCTTGGGCTCCCAGGGGCGGGGCGGGAATGGCTTGTTGTCCGTACCTTTAATATAAAAAGAGGCGTTGTATGTTGTATTAGGCAAAACAGGTATGCCCCAATAACCTTCGTTTGCAATGCCGGCCCGGCCGCCGCCGGTATCCACCAATAGCCTTAAACAAGTAGTTAACGCGCCATTAATTGCATGCCGCTGCTGATCTGGCAGTACATTGCCGGGGTTTGCGGCAACTAATTGGATCGTGGCCTTCGCACTGCCTTCCTTAATTACGCTCCAGGCTTCAGGCGTATTTGGGTTGTCCTTAAATACCCTGTTCCTGATCAGCTCGGCATACAAGCCCCCGTCGTACGAATGGTTGATCTCTTCGGTCATCAGCCCATACAGCTGCGGGCTTACATTTGCGCCGGGCTTGGTTAAATCAAGCGTAAGCTTAGGGTTTTGCGCTTTCAGGCTTGTTGCTGCGGAAAGCAACAGGCACAAAATTGAAACGGGTATTAATTTTTTCATCGTTAAAGCCGATATTATTTGTTGTTGTTTTACACTTATTTATAAGCCGAAAGGGGTATTTCTGTTATCCGGAATGCGCTTAAGAATTGGTAGATTGGTTAACTTCGCCTGAAATAAAACAACTGAAATCCAGTATTTTATCCGGTGCGCCATTTTTTCACGGGGCAGCCTAACATTATCACATTCACCGCCTTCAATTATTCTTTACATTAGTAAATCCTTAAGCCCTTATTTATTTCTAATTGAATTTCCACCAGTTGAAATTAAACAAATGCCCCTGGCCACCTTTAAACACAAAGTACACATCGTGAATACCCTTTGCTTTGTTAACCGCAACGGATTGCGTTCCCCATATTTCTAAACCGCCTGTGTTTTTTACGGATAAAGTGCCCAGTAAGAAACCGTCAGGCTCGTCAATGCGTATCTCTATTATACCCCCATCTGTATTTGTTGCCACATTTGCATAGAATGACTTTGGGCCACTTTTAAAATCGACGCTTCGTATTTTAATATAATCATCACTATCTATATCTGTTACGTATATTCCATTATTACCTTTTGCGGTACTAACACCCAATTCCCAGGCTATTGTTTCTGCCTCCTGGCGGACAAAAGGATCCAAATTCCTTACTGCTTTGACCACGCCTTCGGTAGTCGGGGTGATCATAGGGATTGTACCATCAGTTTGATAAGTAAATTGATCAATACAAACCGACCTTGTAAAGCCCCCTCCGCCCGGTAAAGCTTCGTTATGATAAAAAAAGTATGATTTACCATGGTAATCTATCATCCCGGGGTGGTTTGTAAATGCGCCACGTTTCTTGATAATGCGCATAAGTGTATCCCGGTACACCCACGGACCAGTTGGCCCGGTACTTGTAGAATAAGCTATATGCTCCGGCACACCACCGGCAGGATACACCATATAGTACATTTTTTTCCGTTTATAAAACCAGGGCCCTTCCTCGTATTGGGTGAAACGGTTGGGATTTCCGGTACGTTTCCCAAACCCCTGCTCTGTAAGCGGCACTGTTTGTATCTCTCCCGAATAAGAGATCATATCCTGATTTAATTTCACATAAAACAACTGTGGGTTTCCCCAATACAGATAAGCCTGGCCATCGGTATCAATAAATACCGTAGGGTCAATATCGCCACGGCCAGTATAAGCTAAGGGATGGCCAATGGCATCAATAAATGGCCCTTCGGCTGTTGTGCCAACGGCTACCCCAATAGCCATGCCTTTGCCGTCAGCCCGGTTCATTGGCACATACCAGTAAAATTTACCATTACGGAAAATACACTGCCCGGCCCAGGCATCCTTACTTGCCCATGAGAATGTTTTTACCGATAACGGCGCCCCCCTGTCGGTCCAATTCACCATATCTATGGTTGAAAATAAGTGCCAATCATTCATAACGAACGTCGTAGACTTATTCTCGTCGTGGCCTGTATACAAAAACACAGTGTCGTGGAACACCATGGGTGCCGGATCGGCTGTGAACCTGGTTTGGATAATTGGGTTTTGCGCTTTCAAGCTTGTTGCCGTAAACAAGAACAGGCACAAACTTGAAATGGGTAATATTTTCTTCATCGTTAAAATCTATACTAATAATTGTTTTTTTACTTATTTATAAGCCGAACAGGCCATTCCCATTATCCGGGATGCACTCAAACATTGGCATACTTTTTATTAAAATTTATTTAGCAATATTTGAATTGGTACCAGGTTTATTAATGGAGTGGCAAAGCTAAAGAAGAGATGATTTAATGGTGAGAGATAAAAGTTAGAAAATAGGGTGCTAAATGTTAATTTTTCAAAAAAAACATAGAATATGTAAAGGTTTTGTGCGAATAGCCTGCTTATTTGAAATAAAATGGTACCGGAAATAAGTGTTTATCATTTTAAAAATTCTGACTAAGGGTTCTCGCGTATTTACACTCTCATTTATAGTTTTTTGTTTGAGCGTGTATTACCGCCAAGATCATTTTAATTAGGCAACGATAGTTTTAACAACGCGGCCCCGTGTGTATTGATCGTTTTTTTATATCCGTCTTTAAAGGTACCTACATCTTGTTTTTCCCAAAGGTCCCGAACGGCTACCTTTCCTGTCAGGCCAAGTTGGGCAAAGTTTACATCCACATCCCGCGGCTGTGCCGCCAGGTTGAATAAAGCGACATAAATATCCTTGCTATCGGGCACGTGCGAATACCAAACCATTGCAACATTAGTTTTGTATAACTGGCGCGGATCGGTTCCATGTTGGTTAACGGCTATCGCCTCATCGTTTGTAAGCAGTGTCAATTCCTGTGCCCTGTTTTCGGGCAGGTTGCCGCCAAAAATTAACGGGGAGCGGAAGATGGTCCAAAAGGTCATGTGCGAATACTCCTCGTCTATTGTAAATTTGCTATAACGCTCGGGACCTACAGGGCCCCGTTTTGACAACTTGCCTATCTGTAACATATCACAATCGGGCCAATGGCCGGGCCCGCCAACGCCTTCCCATTGTTTGCCATAATTAAACATTTCCAATACTTCTTTCCAGTCGTCCCAAAAGTCATTGGCTACCCGCCACATATTGGCATTGTGTTTTAGGTTATCAGCTTTAAAAACAGGCGTAGCCCCCGGTGATGTGCTGAACACGATGGCCCTGCCGCAACTATCAATTGCCTCGTGGTAGCCCTCAACCTCCGCAGTGCGATAAGGAGCCGATAAGTCATCAACCTTAATAAAATCAACGCCCCAAGCGGCATATAACTTCAATATTGAATTCAGGTATTCCTGCGCACCGGGTTTAGCCATATTCAGGCCAAACATATGGTTGTTCCAGGCGCATTTTGAATTAGTATCGGCTATCATATCAGCAGTTATGCCATTAGTGCCCATTACGGGTGATTTTGCCCATACTGCCTGGCGTGGGATGACTTTCTGCATGTTAAGAAGTATAAAGCACTGATTTAGAGCGTTCAGCTTATATAGCACTGTTCCCTAAATCTCCGCAGAAAGCATTAAAAAGTGATTTAAGCCCTTTAATTTTTCAATTAAAGAGCTTAAAAACTCGCATACAAACGATATAATAGTTAAGTAGTTTATAGTTGCCCTTCAGCCAGCGCGTGCCGATATAAGGCGAAGGTGCAAACAATCTATTCCGCGCGGTGATACAGGAATTTACCATACAATAAGACTACCGCCGAAATGATTACAGAAGTTATTTGCGATACCTAAAAACCAATGGTGTTCAATCACATTAAATTGAGAATTATTCGTTTACATAAGCCCTTTTGAACATCGATGGATTTTTGTGATACTTCTTTCTAAACTGCCGATTAAAATTAGACAAGTTGTTAAATCCGCACGCTAACCCGATTTCCGTCACATTCATATGTGTTTCTATTAATAATTTCGAAGCTTGATTAAGCCTGACCTCGTTAACAAAACTGGTAAAAGATTTTCTGGTGCGCTGACGAAAATAACGGGAAAAAGAATTTTCGGCCATGCTCGCGATATCGGCAGCTTCCAACAATAATATTTCCCGGTTGAAGTTCTTGATAACAAAATCTATTATTTTATTCATTCTGAGAGTTTCCTTCTGGTTTTGCCCGGTGATTAGGCCCGAACAGATGTAAGTCAGATCCTTGGATTCCGAAAGAATATTTAAAATGTCCAATAACATTAAACAGCGCGTAAGCCCTTCTGCATCAATCAGCGCATGCAACTTTTCGCTGATAACCTGGTTTGTCTTAGCCTTAACCGCCAGCCCTTTGAAAGATCTGGCCAACAAGCGGGCTATCGCCTGCGTCTCAGGCAGATTAAAAAAGTTTTCGCCAACCGAATCTTCTCTAAAATGAACCACAATTGACTTTGCCCTGAGCTTTGAATGCTCTTCGAAATATTGCGGGTCGTTTTTATAAGTATGGGGTAAGTATGGCCCAATCAAAGCAAGGTCACCAGGCTCAAAATTGCTTATCTGGTCACCTATAAATCGGGTACCCGTACTTTCAGTCACCAATACTAGTTCATACTCCGGATGAAAATGCCATGGAGTTGGGTAGTAATGATAGTCAAAGAACCTGGTGACAAAAGATTCGACGGCATTTCGCGGCAAGTATTCCAATACTGGTTTCATATATCAATGATAATGATTATTGATGTCGATTTAATGCTAATGTTAGAAAAGTATCGGTTTACAACATAAAAAACGTAGCGGGTATTTATCAGCAAACATACCTTTAGCATTGTTAAAACCAATTATATGTCAGGCATTAAATTAACCCCGGATCAGGTTTCGTTGTATCACGAGCAAGGCTATTTGGTCGTGAAAGAATTCTGTAGTAAAGAAGAAACCAATAAACTTTATGAAACAGCAATAAACGACAATGCCATGCGCAACAACGCACTGGACCTGAATGATCAATCCGGAAAGAAAACGAAATTATCTTTATGGTTTACACCAGGCAATGATGTGTTTGGTTATTTGACCCGCAGCAAAAAAATGATAAATTCTGTGCAGCAATTGCTGGGAGACAAGGCTAAGGTTTGTCATTTCCATTCAAAGCTGATGCAAAAGGAGCCGAAAGTAGGCGGTGCCTGGAAATGCACCCGGCTGCATACTGCGCGGTACGAGAAAAGCATTATAAGGAACTTACAAGCTTAATATAATTCCGACGAGTGACTCTGCTCCGACTTATCTTGCCGCAATTGTAACTGGCTCCCAGTCATTCTTATGACGATTTGTTAACCAGCTATACTGACTATTTCAATCCGTTACCTTAATATAACCCTGAGCTTACTCTTTCAAAAGACTGCTAAATTTAACCATAGAATTTGGAGTGATGCTCCAGTCTGGAGCTTTAATATTACCCCAGGCTTTAGGGTTATCATATAAATTAAAGTAACAAATGCCAAAAATGTGAGGGTTGGCATTTATTGTTTTGGCAGCATCGGCAAGCCATTTATTTTGAAAAGCCTCTGGCCCTTTCACACCGAACTCAGTTATAAATAAGGGCTTATCAAGAAACCGCATCCGGAAGTATTTTCGATTAAATATAGTGCTAAAAGCTTCCTGCTTCTCCGGATCGGTAATATTTTTATCAGGCAAACCATAAATGGCTATACTTATAAAATCAACCACATCGCTTCCCGGCCAAAAATCCACAGAGCCTCTGTCACCGGCAGGGCCCCAAACCTTTTTAACATTTTTGCCCGGCCCTCCATTAAACTGCATAAAATACCTGAAAGCATTGATGTAAGTGACAGGATCCTGGCTCTGCCACGCATACCTATGAATCGGGATTTCCATTTCGTGCATCCACCTGAGATAAACCTTTGTGTTTGTTGAAGAAATTATGCTAAATAACTTTTTGATGTGTTGATCATAGCGGCCCTTTAATATATTTTTCAAAAGGGCTGTATCCGGCTTTCCGCTTATGTCGCGCCAGGGCTCCATCGTCACAATAACTTCATGGTGGCGATTAATAACTTCCCAAAATTTCTTTTCAAAATCACCTCGCTCAACCTCGCCCCAGTCGGTAAAAAGATGTTCTACGCTAATGCTTTGCAAGTTAATCAATCGTTTGTTTGGGTCAAATACTCCAATCTTGAGCCGGGTCCTTACCAGCTTGTTATTAGCGCTGTCTGCGTAATTAGCTTTACTATAGATGGTATTAAGATATTGATTATAGTACCTTTTTTGACCGTTAAGCAAACTATCCTTCAGTGTCGTGTTTCCAATATCGCCACACATAATTAATACCGGCTTATCAATAAACCTCAAACGATGAAGTTTATGTTTCAACATTTCAGCGATTGAGTGGTCTTGCGGATAAAAGTTAGTACTAAGCTCTGATTTGCTTCCGAGTGTTATGCTTACATAATCAACTGCCTTATTTCCCGGCCAGTATTCCGTGTCGCCAGGATAACCCGAAGGTCCCCATATGATCTGAACGTTTGGGGCGTACGTTTTAATTTTTTTTGAAAAATAATGGAATGAGTTAATGTAATCTCCAGGCGACCTGAATTGCCACGGATAAACATAGGCTGGCACTTCCATATCCGGGTTCCAGCGAATAAATACCTGGCGGTGGCTTTTGGCAGCTAAAACGGCTAACTCTTTAATCTGGGTATCAAAGCGGCCATTTATCAC
>CBFGNE010000146.1:0-7555 GCA_965649995.1 uncultured Mucilaginibacter sp. | reverse complement strand
GCCATATTTTTGTGCCTGGCGTTTTTTAAGAAATGGAAATGGGTCGGTATTGTCGTTATTTTTTGGGCTGCGCTTATCTGTTTTGCCCAGGTTTATGTGGGCGTGCATTTCCCGGTGGATGTTTTGGTCGGGGCCATTTATGGTGGATTGGTAGGCTGCCTGTTTTTTGTAGGATTCAGAAAATTGCAACCGGATTTTGTGGCTTAAAACGGATGAAACCCGCCTTTTTTTGGCGCATGGAAAATTGTGACCTAATTGTTTCCAAGTGCGCTAAAAACGACCCTAAATGTCGTTCATAATAGCAAAAACACGGAAATTTTAGCAAGTGGAGTTGGGCTTACGCGCCCCGCATCTTGTCCAACAGGTCGCTCAGCTGGCCGGCTTCTTCTTCGGTAAGGTTATCCTGCAGCATGTCTTTTGTTTTGAATTCCTTGTCCATTTTGGAAAGTACCTCCAACCCTTCGTCGCTGATGCGGATGTCCACGGCGCGCCTGTCTTTATTGTTGGTGCAACGCGATACCAGGCCCTTTTGTACCAGCCTGTCTACAATGCGCGATGCATCCGACATTTTATCTATCATGCGCTCTTTCAGCAGGTTAACCGTTGCCGGCTTTGGATATTGCCCGCGTAAAATGCGCAGTATATTAAACTGTTGCTGGGTTAAATTGTACTGCTCAAATTTTGGGCGCGATAAATTGGTGATCCAGCCATAAGTGTACGACAAATTGATTACCGCCTTGTGGTAGTTATCCTCAAAATTTGTACTTTTTATATCTTCTTCTATTCCCATTTTAGCGCAATACCTTGATTTTGATGCAAATATAAATATTTATTCTTCTTCTTGTTTATTCTCCTCTTCGCGGCCGTATCTCCAGGGGCAGTGCAGGCATTTATTTTTACAGCAGTAGCCGCGTTTTAAATGATAGGCTTCGGTAAAAACAAAATTGCCATCCTGGTTTATGTAATAATCAACGTTTTCCTGCAGCATTAGTTCAGCAATTTTACAAAAATATCCTTTTTAAAATGATCCTTTAAATGCTTCCCTTCGCCATGCAGCGTCCAAACCTGCTGTGGCTCCACCTGCCGAATAGTAAAAATAATATCGTTCCAATCGGCATGGTCGGATATAAAGAGCGTATCCTGCGTGTTAACCTGTAAATTCTTCCAGCCCGAGGCAAACAGGCGCTTTACCCCAGTTGCACGTAGGTAACTGTCGAACGTAAACGGCGGCACAATGTATACCCATTCTTCCTGCGTTTTCATCAGTTTGCGCCCATAAATTTGATGTTTGCCCAGGGCGAAGCCCATCTTCTCGTAAACAGCATTAATGGGCATTATACGGTGGTGTACCAGTATTTTTTTCTGCGGCGCATAATCATTTATCATCCGGATGAGGCGTTGGCTTTTGCCGAGGCTATAAGCACCTAACAGGATATTCAGTTTTATACCGTTTAGCTTTTTTATCTCCTCCACCGGGTCGGGGTGGGCGGTGTTGGGTTCGGCAAAGGTGCTTTCGGTTATCAGTACATCGGCTTTTACAAATTCCATGGGCTCGCAGGTGCTGTCGGGCTGTAGCTTATAATCGCCGGTGTATAAATACCTCGTGCCTTTATACTCCATCAGTATCTGTGCCGAACCGGGCATATGCCCCGCCGGGATAAAGGTGATTTGCACGCCCCCGATCTCAAACGGCGCATTGTACGCAGCGGTATAGATAACCTTGCCGGCATTTTTGCCATAGCGCAGCTGCATAAAGGCAATAGTGGCAGCGGTAGCGTATATGTTGGTATTGCCACTTACGGCGTGGTCGGCATGGGCGTGGGTAATTACGGCTTGCGTAACAGGTTGTTTTGGGTCGAGGTAGAAATTGCCATAGCGGCAATACAGCCCGTTAGGGTCGAAGGATAGGAAATCGTCTAAGATCATTCGCTTTTAGCAAGAGACAGGTACAGTTTGTGCAGAGCAAGCACTTGCGGTATCACCAGTTTGGTATCGTCGTTAATAATTACATCGTTGGCTATATCCAGCTTTTGTTCTTCGCTCATTTGGCGGCTGTTTCGTTTCTGCACTTCTTCCTCGCTTACTTTGTCGCGCAGCATCACCCGCTTAAAGCGTAGTTTTTCGGGCGCAGAAACCATCAGCGAACGGTGGCACATTTTGTACGAATCGCTCTCGAACAATAAGGCAGCCTCCTTTAGCACATAAGGCACATCTTCTCGCCCTTTAAATTGATGCACCCATACCTCAAAGGCGCGGAACACTGCGGGATGCACGAGGCGGTTCAGCTTAACCAGCTCTTCTTCGTTATTGAAAACGATGCCGGCAATATGTTTGCGGTTGAGCGCTCCATCCGGCAGGTAAGAATCAGCGCCGAAGGCATTTTTGATGCCCTCTACCAATATCAAATCCTTCACCATTACCTTTTTGGCCTCATCGTCGGCATAAAAAACGGGGATGCCCAATACCTCAAATATTTTGCAAACCGTAGTTTTGCCGCTGCCTATATTGCCGGTGATGCCTACTTTAAACATTATTTTTTCACAATAAAATCCACGTTTTGTGGTACAATTTTTACTATTTTACTGTACGATGGCAGGTGCGTAAGCTTCACAGTAAGCACCCGGTAGCCCTGCAACCATTGGTCCAGGTCGGCCACGGCCTCAAAGTCGTCCTCGTTTATATCGGCGTATTGTTTTAGGGATGTGGTAAACGTAACCTTCACCTTTTGAGGGAACACCTTCACGTCGTAAAAATTGCGGTTATTAATAAGTTTCACAGGTATCTCCATGGTTTTTTCGGTAAACTCGTCCACCGGGATAGTTACTGTAACGCTTTTTGGCAAAACGTTTAGGTTGCCCTCGCTTACGCCCCTCAGGTTCACCCTCGATTTGAAACTCTCGTTAAGCTCATCTAATTTGATGGAGTCGGTTGGCCAGGCGGTAATTTTTGCCAGCACCTCGGCCGGGCCGCTTATGGTTACGTAAGATGGTTTTATGCTAATGGCATCTGCCTGTGCAAACTGGCGCTGGTATTTTACCTCAGCTACCAATTTTACCGGCACGCGTTTTTTCAACCGGTTGGTAAAATCGAAATACAACGTATCAGGGTCGAACGCAATTACCTGGTGCTCGGCATCCCTTTGGGCATTAATTTGCTTTAGCTGGTTGCTTAGCACAACATAGTTGCGGTTTTCCAGCGTGCTTAGGTCTACCACAACCTCGCTTTTGCTGTGGGCCATGCTCGAGAAAAGCATCTTCCAGCCAGTGCCCTGCACGGCTGCGTTTACAGTATCGGGCTGCAGGGAATGAAATGCGCGGCGTTGCGGTGTGTTTTTAAAAACAAGCACCTGCCTAACGTTGTACCTGTGCGGGTTGGATAATACTGTAAACAACCACGCAACCACGGCAAATACCAGGCAGGTAATAAATGCAGATAACCGCCTGCGCTCTATTGCCGATAATTTGATAATTGCCATTACTTTGAGGTAAACGGTTAAAGGTGAAAGGGCAAAGGTAAGCCTAATAGCGTAAAATGGTGAAAAAGAAAGGCGAAAGGCGGGCTATATTTAACTAAGCCAACCTTTCGCCTTTTACCTTTATGCTTTTACCTGCTTATTTTACAACAGCAGGAGTGTTTAACGCTTTAGATTCTTCTAAAGAGATGGCCGATTTGCTGAAACGGATGCGGGCACCGTTCTCTACTTCAATTAAAAAGGTAGTGTCGGCAACTTCGTAAATTTTACCGTGTATGCCGGCGGTGGTTATTACCTTATCGCCTTTTTTTAGTTCTTCTACGTATTTCTTTTGGTCTTTAGCCTTTTTCATTTGCGGGCGTATCATAAAGAAATAAAATACAATCGCAATTGCCCCGAACATGATAATATTGGGGTTGATACCGAAAAAAGTTGGGGCTGCTGCACCTTGTAGTAAAATAGTTGCTGTCGTCATTTTTAAGTTTATATATTATTTAGTTGTTACCTCGCCAATTAGGTGTACCATGCTTTGTGCAGGGTTTGTGTTGGCGGTAACGGTTATTTGTTTATCCTGCAGCCCCATTTTGCCTACGCTGCTAAAAGTTACTTTTATAGCGCCATCGGCACCGGGCTGTATAGGTGTGTTTGGCCACTCGGGCTTGGTACAGCCACATGTGGCAATAGCATCCTTAATAATCAGCGGCGATTTGCCGGTGTTGGTGAACTTAAATTCGTAAGTTACCTTATCGCCTGTTTTAATTTTACCAAAATCGTGTGTTTCCTTCTCAAACTTTATGATGGGCGCATTGGTAGCGCTCACGTTTTCGGCATTGGCAGCAGTTGCAGCACCGGTTTGTGTTGTTGAAGAATTGCAAGCCGACAAAAGCAGGCCGGCAGTTAGGGTACATAAAATTAGCTTTTTCATGATATGTTATTCTATTAATCCTCTGCCTATTTTCTTTATTTTATTATCGGCTTTAAGTTCAAACAAAATCTTGTCTAATATACCGTTTATAAACGAATTACTTTTAGGGGTGCTAAACTCCTTTGATATTTCTAAATACTCGTTAATGGTAACCTTTACCGGGATGGAGGTAAAATTAATAAATTCTACAATAGCCATCTTCATTAATAAAGTATCCATCATGGCAATACGGTCGGGCTCCCAGTTCTGCGTTTTTTCGGCAATAAGCGCCTGGTATTGCTTATCGTACCTAATGGTTTGCTCGTACAGGTTTATAACAAATTCGCGGTCTTCTACCCAGTTGCCGCTAATTTCGGCCAGTTGGTTTTCTTTAGGGTTATCGTAGGCAAAGTTTTTAAATGTTTTGGCTATTAGCGCCTGCAACACTTCCCTATCTACCGGCCAGTAAATAAATTTATCTTCAAAAACCTGTTCGGCAAGCGAAGATTTTAGGATAATCTTTTTGAAAATGAATTTAATGATGTCTTTATCGGTGCCAATGGTATCGCCTGTTTTGGCCAGGTATTCGGCATACTCGGGCGAGTTTTTTAAAGTAATAAACAATGATTTTGCCAATTCGGGGTCAAACGACCACTCTACCTTGTATTTTTTAAGCGCTACTAAATATTCCTTATTATCGCCAAGGGAAGTGTAAAACCTGTTGCTTAATATTTTAAGGTTGGGGTTTAGGTCCTCTTTGGTTGGCAAGTGCTTGTTTGCCCTTTCTTCTGCATCGCGCTCGGTATAGCCTATAACCTCGCTGATGAGCGACAGCATCCAGATGTACATTTCAAATACCTGGTCTATACTGCTTAGCAGTTGTTTTTCGTGATGTTTAATGTCGCTCGAGCTCGACTGGTGGTACGCGTATAACGATTGTAATACTTTTACCCTAAGGTGCCTTCTGTTTAACATTTGTAAGAACGATTATGCCCCGGTAAACCGCGGCTGTTTATGATAATTGTTTAATAGGTTGATTTTACTTTTTTTATATCTGAAATACGTTTTTCGGCTATTTTGTTTGCTGCATTTATAGTAGAAATATTTTCGGCTTTAGATAGCTTTAACACATTGCGCGTGGCCTCGTAAATATTCTCGGTAAGTTGCATGGTGCGCTTCTTGCTAAAGCCCATCAGTTCCGAGTAACAATTGATGATGCCGCCAGCGTTTATTACGTAATCGGGCGCAAATAAGATGCCTTTATCAAGCAGCATTTGCCCGTGCAGGGCCTCGTCCTGCAGTTGGTTATTTGCCGAACCGGCTATAATTCCGCATTGCAATTTTCCAATAGTTTGGGTGTTGATGGTAGACCCTAAAGCACAGGGGGCGTAGATATCGGCATTGATATCAAATATGCTGTTGTTTGATACCGCTTCGGCACCGTATTTTTTTGACACCTGACGGGTACGCTCATCGTTTATGTCGCTTACAAACACTTTGGCGTTCTCATCGCGCAGCAACTTTACCAGGTGCTCGCCAACGTGGCCAATGCCCTGCACAATTACCGAGCGGCCTGTTATATTATCGTTTCCGTAAAGTTCTTTTATGCAGGCCTTTATGCCCATGTAAACGCCTAAGGCGGCTACAGGTGCCGGGTCGCCGCTCCCGCCCATGGTTTCGGGCACGCCGGTAACATGCTGGGTTTCCATGCGGATATACTCCATATCGCGCGGGTTGGTGCCCACATCTTCGGCAGTGATAAATTCGCCGTTAAGGTTTTTGATGAAACGCCCAAACTTACGCAGCAAAGCCTCCGTTTTATCTTTGCGCGAATCGCCTATAATAACGGCCTTGCCTCCGCCCAGGTTTAAACCTGCAATGGCCGATTTATAGGTCATGCTTTTGGAAAGGCGCAGTACATCTTGTAAGGCTTCCTGCTCGGTTTTGTAGGCCCAAAAGCGGGTACCCCCCAAAGCAGGGCCAAGCGTAGTATCATGAATGGCTATTATTGCCCTCAAACCGGTATCCGGATCGCTGCAAAACACAACTTTTTTGTGGCCGAGAGCATCGAGCTGGTTAAAAATACTATCGGTTGACGGATTAATGGGCATTACAGAGCGGCAAAAAAATATTCGTTTTTCAGTTTTGCAAAAGTATAGGTTTTTTTAATAGGGACAAAGTATATTACAGAAGAGTTGAAATGTTGGAAGGTTTGGAGCGGTTAAATAAAGCAGAAATAGGGAATGCCTGACGTAAGATAATTTGAAAAAAATGCAGAAAAAAATTTCATAATCAAGACATTTGTCTGTACATTTGAGGACATAATGCAAGGAGGTAAAAAATGAAAGAGCCAAAAATATTCAATATCGATAACCTTGGGTACGAGGCATCTGAAAGCGATAACGTTTTCAATTTTTTGTTAGCAGAACCAAACGTTGCCTATCAGCGTACCCCTCCTTCTGCAGAAAACATTATCGATAACATCCGCGATGGGTTGCCCAAAAAAGCCATTGATACCGTCTTGGCTAAAACCAGCATATCCCGTACGCAGCTGTCCAATATACTGCATATCAGCACCCGCCAATTAAACCGTTACGAAAAAGATGAACGGCTATCTCCCGAGCAATCAAATTTTTTGTACGAATTTACGCGCATTTACACACGCGGGCTCGATATCCTTGGCGATGCAGCCACCACCGATGCCTGGCTTGCCCGCCCCAATTTGGCATTAGGCGATGTATCGCCCATTGAGTTGCTTGATACAGGCGAGGGCGCACGCATGGTAAATGATTTGCTGTCAAACATCGAGTACGGCTTTTACTCGTGATATTTTACAGGATAACCCGGGAAAAATACGCCCACGACCTTAGCGGTAAAGGCGGGCTGCTATCTGCAGCGCGATGGCATAAGCATATTCCGGTGATCTACGCATCGGTAAATTCATCAACCTGCATTTTAGAGAAGCTGGTTCACCTACAAACCGGCGAAATACATAACGACCTGGTATCGGTAACCATTATAGCACCCGATGATACCAGTAGTGAGCGAATAGAAATAGCACAACTACCTCTTAACTGGCGCAAATACCCCAGCCCTGCCATGTTACAGCGGATAGGCAACGGCTGGCTAAAAGCTAAAGGAGCAGCACTGCTGTACATCCCCAGCGCCATTGACCCACA
>CBFGNE010000145.1:0-7572 GCA_965649995.1 uncultured Mucilaginibacter sp. | reverse complement strand
CTACGCCGCGGCATCCCATTACTGCGCATTGATACTAATAAGGAGAATAATGCCGCACAGAGGCTCTTTATAAAAATGGGCTATGTATTTGTCGGCGAAATTGGCCTTGCACCCCGGCCAGGCATGCGCTTTGTTTGCCTCCAAAGAAAATTGCCCCGGGCGATATAAGCACATGCCTTATAACAGCTATCAATCAAGTTTTCAATCATTTAAAAAATGAATTGGGTGGTTAAGCAATACTTAAAAACCCATGATAAATATTCCTAAAAGTTTTGAATTAAGTTTTGATTAATTATTATTGTATTTAAATTGCCTTCGCCGTCAACGGAGTAAGCAATTCCGTTGGTACCAATTATACATTTACTACATGTTGCCCAAGTTACCGGATTTTAAGTTTCAGCACTTAAGTGTTGGCAGCCTTATGCAAAACTTTGCGTTTTATTCGCTTGTTGTATGCATGCTGCTGATTGTAATTGTACAAACCAACGCACATAACGAAACGGGTATACGCAGGTTTGTGCTCTCACGGGTTACCAGGTTCGGCCATATGATTTACCGCACCTTTCATTTTAAAGTGAAAAGAATATTCATTAACAGGCACTAAAAATCCTCAAAGCCAATCAATTCTACTTATTCAGGGCATTTTATTTAATCGGTATTAAGTATATTAGGAGAAATAACCTTACCAACCCAATGACTGATATTGAAGGCCCAATAAATACCCCGCAAGTACACGATGTAACAATAATAGACGCGAAAATTTATAGTGTAAACCAAATAAGGCTGGCTACATTTCTGGGCGGGCCCCTTGTGGCGGGTTATTTGGCTGCCATAAATTTTAGGGCCTTCAATGAGTACTACGAGGCAAGAAATGGCTGGATGCTCGCCATTGCTTTTTCTGTTATAATATTTGCTGCGGTATTTTTACTGCCAGAAACTATACATATGCCAAACTGGATCATCCCGCTGGCATATGCATGGCTAACTTCTATATTAATTGCTCGGTACCAGGGCCGGCAAATAAGAGAGCATTTTAAAGCCGGCGGGCAAAACTACGATTGGGGGCGCACAATTGTAATAGCACTTATCGGGGCAGTAATCACTTTCGGTTTAATATTTGTGATTGCCTTTATGCTGGATACATTATTTCCAACAGAAATTTATTGATTTCTTCCAACCATATTCAGGCCCATCTTGAGTACCAACTCCTTTGGCGTTATTAATGTGATGGGAATTTTGAATTATTTCACCGAGATTTGGTATTATCGCAGCAGCAGTTCTGCAGGTATAATAAAAACTCACATTTACTATGGAATACAGACAATTAGGCGGTTCAGGTTTGCAGGTACCCGTACTTAGTTTTGGCACGGCCACTTTTGGCGGTGCGGGCAAATTTTTTAAGGCCTGGGGCGAAACGCAACTGGACGACGCCAAAAAGCTGGTACACCTGTGTATGGATGCAGGCGTAAATTTTTTTGATACGGCCGACATTTACTCGGGCGGTGTGTCCGAAGAAATTTTGGGCAAAACATTGCAGGGTATCCGCAACGAGGTGCTGATATCCACCAAGGCAACCTTCAAAATGGGCGACGATCCTAACTATGGCTCATCCCGCTTCCACCTCGTCCGCTCGGTAGAAAATAGCCTGCGCCGGCTGCAAACAGACCATATAGACATTTACCATATGCACGGTTTCGACGGCAATACACCGGTAGAAGAAACCCTGCACGCGCTTGACGATCTGATAAGCAGCGGAAAAATACGTTATATAGCGTGCTCTAATTTTTCGGGATGGCATTTGATGAAATCGCTTTCGATATCAGAACGTTATGGCTGGGCCAAATACGTTGCTCACCAAGCATACTATTCCTTGTTAGACAGAGAATTTGAATTGGAACTGATGCCTGCCGGTATCGATCAAAAGGTTGGTACCATTGTATGGAGCCCGCTATCATCGGGCAGGTTAACCGGAAAATTCCGCCGCGGCGTACCCTTGCCGGAAGACAACCGTTTAGCGCAAGGCGGCAGCCACGGCCCCGCTACCGATTTTGAACGCCTCTACAATATAATAGATGCCCTTGATGAAGTAGCCGAAGAAGTAGGTAAATCGGTAGCGCAGGTATCGCTCAACTGGCTGTTGCAGCGTCCAACTGTGGCTAATATTATTATAGGGGCCCGCAACGAGGAACAGCTAAAACAAAACCTTGCCGCTGTAGGCTGGAACCTTACCGCCGAGCAGGTTAAAAAGCTTGATGCAGCCAGCGAGGTAGCGCCCATATACCCCTATTGGCACCAACAGCAGGATACCAAACTGATACCAATGCCAAAGTTTTATTAAACAAAAAAGCGTGCCATTGAATACTGGCACGCTTTTTTCTATTATATTTGGCTATACTCCGTTATCGTGACAACATTAACAATTGATATATCCGATGGAAAAGCTGCAGAGTTGTCGCAGTTGATAAAAAACCAAGGCGGCGTAATTATTGCAGATTCCAGCGACTTAACTAAGGAAGAACAGGTATCGCTTAATCAAGGCTTAAAGGAAGCCCGGCTTATCCAGACAGGCAAACTTAAGCCTTTAAGCTTCGACGAACTTTGGGAGGAGTAATGGTATATAAATTCGTCTCATCGATTAGTGTTACTTAAATTTGGTATAAACGTAATTCGAAATCGCTTCCGATGCTTGGTGAAAGTCGATAAACGAGTAATCATTACGGTAAGCCCAATTAAAAGCTTTTGTATTTTTAAAACTCTCATCGTATACATCTGCCGCTATAACACCGTAAATATTACCACTGCTAAACGGCTTCCCATCGCTATAGAGCCGGTGACGATGAAAGCATTTGCAAAAGTCGCCAATCACAGGTGTAATATACACATTTACTTTTTCCAACCTGTCTTCCCACTTTTTATCAATGGTTTGAACTTTAAACCGCCTTTTTTTTATGATCGAATCCAATTTGTTTATTGTTGAGAATCGCTCTTTGTAGTTATTTCCAGTCGTCGACGTAAATGCATTCACGGTATCTCCTTTTATACATCTTTTGAACATATAATCTGAATTAACCAATTCCATTAAAGGCGATATTTCAAACTTCCACTTCTTAATTGAGTCAATCGGCGTGATGTAGTTAAAATAGCGCGTATCAAAATGGTTTGGTTGGTTAATAACTTCAAATGTTATTATAAGATACTTGCCCTTCGTTGGCTGGCAATAGCCATTGATGGCAAAAAGCAAATACAATAAGCAAGTTGATAACGTTTTCATTCGATTTGTTTGCGCCTACTCTTACAGGCCATTTCCGTTATATAACTTACCCAAACAGCTTCCTTTAAAATTATTTCTTCACCGGTTTCGGTCGCCAATTTAGACACGAATATTTGTGCGTCGTCAAAGGTAAGTGCTGCAGCTATGCTTAATATGGTTATCGGGTTCCTCATTCGTTTACAATATTAAGCTTTTATCATTTTCATCTTCTCCGGATCCCAAAACATTGGGGCGTTTTTAAAATAGCTATCGTTACAAAGCAGGGCAGGGGCGGACGCACGGTAACCAAAAACGGCATCCTCGGTAACCTTGCCACCTGTGCGTATGGCGGTAATAAAGTTATTCATGTGGTCGTACGGCCCGCCCAAATAACCTTTTTCTGCATCGTAGGTGATCTGTTCAGGCGGAAGCATCATTTTACGGCCGCCGCTGGTTTGGCCCATCGCTTTCATTTTTTCTATGTAGAATGGGTCGGTATTATCAATTGTTTTGTTGCGCTTTAGGGTAACGCTGTCCCAGGTAATATCCATCGAACCTTCGCTGCCTACCAGTTTAAGGTAGGTGGTGCCGCTGGTGCCATCTACAAAGTTGCAACGAAGCGATAGGTTGAACGCCGGGTGCGTAGCTGCCTTAGCGTAATCAAAGGTGCCTAATAAAACATCAGGTACTTCCCGGCCGTCGTTCCAGTAGCGCAACCCACCCGATGCATATATTTTGTTTGGCCCCATCGAACTGGTGATGAAGTGCAGGCTGCTAAACAGGTGCACAAATAAATCGCCGGCCATGCCGGTGCCGTAGTCGGTATAATTCCTCCAGCGGAAAAACCTTTTGCTATCAAAAGGGCGTTTTGGCGCGTTGCTTATATAAGTTTCCCAGTCTACCGTTTGGGCCGAGGCATCATCGGGGATGGGGTATTGCCAAACTTCTACCGCGCCACGGCGTGCCCAAAAACCTTCAGCATAGTTCAATTCGCCAATGGCGCCGCTTTTTAGCAGTTCTTTTGCTTTCTCGTTACCCAACGACGATACCCCCTGGCTACCTACCTGGAATATTTTGCCGGTTTCCTGCTGTGCTTTTATTACTGCCGGGCCTTCCATTACCGAGTGTACCATTGGTTTTTCGCAGTACACATGTTTGCCGGCATGCATGGCATCAACCGAGATCTGCTGGTGCCAATGGTCGGGCGTGGCAATAATAACTGCATCTACATCCTTGCGGTTTAATATCTCTTTATAAACTTTGGTGGTATAAATATCGGCACCCCATTTCTTTTTAGCATCTGCAAGGCGGCCATCGTACAAATCGCACACGGCAACCAGCTTTACGCCCGGTATTTGTAGTGCGGTTTGGGTGTCAGAAGTACCCATGCCACCGGCACCAATAAGGGCAATGTTCACCTGGTCGTTAGCGCCTATTTTGTTGTATTCCTGTTTTAAATAATGAAAACTGCCAATATTTTCGGCGGCTATTAAATTGCTGCCAACGGTAGCTGCAGCAGCAGTTGTGGCCAGTTTTTTAAGGAATCCCCTGCGCGATGCTTCGTTATTTTCTTTCATAATAGAAACGATAAGTATGGTTTGTAGTTAGCGATACAGAAAGCGAAAGGTATAAATTTATTAAACATTTTTAAAGCATAGCCGCTTAAGTTTTTGCTGCGGGTATAAGTTACCCTGTGTTGGATGCCATGTATTATTAGCCTTTTTAGGCTAATAATACATAAATTAGCCTTTTTAAGCTAATATTTATATAATTAGCCTTTTTAGGCTAATTTATTTGATATTAGCCTTTTTATGCTAATATTTGCTTTACTAAGTTTTAAAGTAGCCACCATGCGAGCGATACTCACAGCTGATATTGTAAATTCATCGTTGCTAACAACGGAATTTAATTACTTAATAGACGATTTAAAGCACTTCTTCGCCGAAGAAAAAACGGATTTTTTTAATGGAGATAGCTTTAGGGTGCTTATTACCCGCCCGGAAAATGCATTGATGAAATGCGTAAAAAGCAGGTTACTGGCCAGGAAATATTCAGAAGATCAAGCGGTAGATATAAGAGTTAGCATCAACATAGGGCATTTACAGTCGGACGACATCGACCTGCGATCGAGCATGGATGAGCTTTTAGTGGCTTCGGGGCGTAGTTTTGCTAAATTGCAAGGTACATCGAGGAGATTGTATATAAGCAGTGGCGACAAGGAAAAGGATTTCACCTATGAGATACTAGCTGAGTATGCAGATAGCCTGATAGCAAAAATAACCGCAAAACAGGCGGAAATAATTTATCAATTACTCTCGGGCAAATCGCAGGTAGAAACTGCAGCTTTTTTACAATTATCAACAGCTACGGTAAGCAAACAGGTAAAAGCGGGCCGTTATGAAGAGATCAGGAGCGTGCTTAACAAATTTGAAATATTAACCAATAAGCTTCAAAATGGAAATTAGCGTTATATGGCTGGTTAAACTAATACTGGCGCATTTGGTAAGCGATTTTTGGTGGCAACCATCAAAATGGGTTCAGGATAAGGCTCAAAAAAAGATACGGTCCGGGTATCTCTACTTGCACATCCTCGTTACCGGTGCAACTGCAATCTTATTTGTAGGGTTTGCATATTGGAAGATCGTACTGTTTATTACCATCCTTCATGGCGTGATAGACCTGTTAAAATCTTACGCAAAAGCAAATTTTACTTACTTTATAATCGATCAGTTACTGCATTTGCTGGTGATTTTTATAAGCTGGGTGATTGTTTTTGAGCAGCACCGGCCCGATGTACAAACCTTAGCTAACTTTTATGAAAACAGCAAATTTTGGATGTTTGCAACTGCTGCCTTTTTCCTCACAGTCCCCACATCCATCATAATAGCTTATGCCACCAAGCACTGGGCCGTGCCGCCCGGGTTAAAAAATGCCGGGAAATATATCGGGATAATTGAAAGGCTGCTCATTTGCGTATTGGTGTACCAGGGACAATATGAGGCAATAGGTTTGCTAATTACCGGCAAAAGCATTTTAAGGTACAACAGCACAAACGAAGAAGCTAAAACCGAGTACCTGCTTATAGGTACACTGCTCAGTATTTTTATAGCCTTTGCAGTTGGGCTGGCATTAAAGCTTATTGGTTCATAGCTGATGGTTCATAGTTCATGGCAGCTTCGGTTTAATGGAAATGGAATAACTTTGGCTTTTACCAGGTATCATTATCTATAGACTAATAACTCAATCATAGAATTGCATTTTTTGCTATCAACCATCATCCATTAACTATGAACTCAACCCAAACACCTATCTTTGCCCTCCACAACGTATGAGCAAAACCGTAACACCGTACCACCATCAGCAGGGCACCAAAAAAGAACAGGTGGCCGATATGTTCAACAACATCTCTAAAACCTACGATTTTTTAAACCATTTTATGTCGCTGGGGATTGATATCATCTGGCGCAAAAAGGCAATCAACGAATTAAAAAACGATAAGCCGCAACTGATTTTAGATGTAGCTACCGGTACCGGCGATTTTGCATTCGAGGCCCTGTCTATCCTCAAACCAAAGAAAATTATTGGGGTGGATATTTCGCGTGGGATGCTGGATATTGCCGATCAAAAAATATTGAAACGCGGGCTCTCCGATAAATTTGAAGTGAAGCTTGGCGATTCGGAAAAACTCCCCTTCGAAGCAGATGAGTTTGATGCCGTTACAGTAGCTTACGGTGTACGTAATTTTGAGAACCTTGCCGATGGGTTGGCCGACATTTTCCGGGTACTAAAACCGGGCGGCAAAGCGGTAGTGCTGGAATTTTCTAAGCCCAAGGCCTTCCCCGTAAAACAGCTTTACGCATTCTATTTTAACTACATTACCCCGGGTATTGGTAAATTGTTTAGCAAAGATGCCCGCGCCTATACTTATCTGCCCGAATCTGTAGCTGCCTTTCCGGATGGCAAGGCATTTACCGATAAGATGGCAAAAGCCGGCTTCAAAAATACCAAAAGCAGGCCTTTGGCGTTTGGTATCTGTTCAATATACACCGGTATTAAATGATAAAACGTTACCTGGCCACTTTACTGGTACTATTGTGTTGCAGCGGTTTGCTGCGCGCACAACAGTTTTCGCCGGCATGGGGTGGGGGTGCAGATCAAACCGACCTGAGTTTCGGGTTTAGTTTCTCCTATGTAAACAGCGATTTTAAAATTGTAAAGCAGCCAAATTGGCGTGCGCCTTTTTTTGATACCGACTCTCATACCTACGTTACCGATTCGCTCACCGGCATCAGCTCTAAAACAACACCTGGCTTTGCCGTTGG
>CBFGNE010000144.1:0-7578 GCA_965649995.1 uncultured Mucilaginibacter sp. | reverse complement strand
TAATGTGTATCATTGTGCCATGAAAACAACAACAATACAAATACCCGCAACACAACCGCTAAGCCGGAGGTGATGGAGTTAGTATTGTAAAAATATTACAAAATACTTCAAATCCTCTTAGGCTTACCTAAGGGGATTTTTTGTTTAAAAAGCATTTTTAGGGTAGTATATCAATTGGTTCAGATTACTCCGTTTGGAACGGAGAGGTTCCCGGTTCGAGTCCGGGTTACCCTACTATTTATGATAGAAATATAGCTCAATTGGTTAGAGCAACACCCTTATACGGTGATGGTTATAGGTTCAAGTCCTGTTATTTCTACGCGGCCTGGCTGCTGTCTTCGTTTAGCAGCAGCCTGGCGACTTAATTTGCAATAAACGCGGGCATCGGCCACCGCCATGTTTGTTTTATTTTTCTGTGGTGCAATGGTAGCACGTCCGGTTTTGGTCCGGCAGATCGTGGTTCGAGTCCATGCAGGAATACTGGGCATAAACCTGCCGCTACCGGCCTTTTGATCGCGATAAAGCGGGTAGGGGAAAGTGCATGATATTAAAGATATTTCTTTAATAATTGTCAGCGAACTGCCCAATGCAAACTGCCCACTGTCCTTTAATCCAAATCATAAGTAAGCTCATATTCGCCCGAAACTGTATTCTTGTGCACGGAAATGGTTATCATATGTTTTATACCTGTTATTTTTTGCATCGGGTCTACATCAAACGGAAGTTCGCCGGTTTCGGTAAAGATCACATCGCGTACAAAGCGCTCTTTTGCCTTGCCGGAAAAATTAGCTTCTGTGTTTTTCGACCGGCCATACGCCGCCGGTAGTATGCTGCGGGTGGCGGCTTCCAGTTCTTCAAATTTTTTGTTCACCGCAGCCAAATCAGTAAAGGCCGGGAACGTGCAGCCATAGGTGGTAGAACCGCTGAACAGCTTTATTTTGCAGTCCGCCTCATCAAACAGTTTAACCGTTGGCGTAAAATTTGCCATAAAACCTTCTGTTTGTGCTAGTTTCACCAGCTCAAAGCCCAGGAATTTTTGCCCCAGCAGGTAATTCAGCCTGTCGCTAAAGCTGGCATTGGCAGCTTTGCGCACCCAGTCGGCTTTTTTACGGTACAGATATAGGTCAAGCGAGAACTTGCCTGTGGCACCCTTATCCTTTGTAGAGAACAGGAAGTTGAAATTCCCCTTAAACGGCGGGCGAAACGGCAACAGAAGCTGACTGCCTTTGGCTTTATCAAACACCTTATTATCCTGTTTAAGCGATACCCTGCCCAGCGTATCCTGCACGCCAACCAATACCGAAAAATCATTAGACCGGTAAACAATAAAGGCCATATCACCTACAGCAAAGGGGATAGGTATGGGCTGATAGTACTTGCCATCGCTGGTTTGGCTGCTTGCGGTTGTTATTTCCGCATCAAAATGCTTAAACAAAAAAGGCTGGTTGGCGGTTTGGGCGTAAGCAAAGCTCACAAAACAGAGCAGCAGGGGGAGCAGGTATCTTTTCATAACGGGTTAATTATTAGGGGTTGATTGGGTTATTGTGCTAAAGATACCCTAATAAAATACCGAAAAACAATAGTACAAATGTGGTATTTGATGCACAAAGGGCAAAATTACCCCCGCCGGCCACCTGTTATCCCTGTACGTTGTGCCGTTAAAATACCCTATGCGAAACCTGATTTAACCCTTATTTAAAGTATTGCGGCAAAGTAAGGGTTGCTTGCTTGCTTTTATGGTTTTTAATTAACTAAATTTACTGATAATAAACCAATTAGCAATTTTGCTTTACCTATACCAATCGCTCTGCTCATGAAAAAATTTCTCGTTATTGTTGTTATTTTCGGGCTGTTGCTGGCCTGTAAATATTTCCAAAGCCACACCGTTGGGGGCGGCGCACCTATTTACAATGCGTTTTGCGATTCTACCCAAGCGGATAACCCTTGCTCGGTAGTGCCGTACGATGTTAACGAGACGATGAGCCTTGGGTATGATAGCTTCCTCGATTCGCTGCACCAAATCCCTTTTGATGTATTCTCCTGGCAAACCTTTATAGCCCTCAACTGGCCCGCCAATGCAGCCGGCAACCCCATCGGCACCTCGGTGAACGATTCGTTGGGTGCTCAGCGTGTATGGGAGCACTACCAGGACCCGGCAGAAGTTTTTGGTACCAGCGTCCCCCTGCTAAACCTGCGCTTGAGCGAGGCAAAAAAAGGCGGGCAAAAATTCCTGTACCTCGATTCGAAAGCGCCGCATGCACTGGCCGCCGTTGCCTCTATTAATGCTAACGATATAAACGGTTTCCAGGAGGCAGACGGCCACCCGCTTATCGACCGCAACCTCAACTTCGCCCTCTACGAAATAAAAATGAACCCGGTAGAAACCAAATTCACCCTCGATAACAAACTCACCACTACGCAGGGCATCTACAACGCAGGTATCCAAACACATAATGCCATCGATTTACCTGCAAGTAACTCCACCACAAAAAACCTGGGCATTATCGAGATCAAAGCGTCCTGGCGTATCCTTTTGCCGGCCACCGGCGATGATACCAGCCGCTACTATTGCCGCAAAGCCACTATATTTATTGATAGCCTGCACACCCGCAACCATCAGCCGCTGCTGATAACCAATGTTACCGTAGGTTTGGTTGGCATGCACATTGTGCGTAAAACAGCTAAGGTAAGCGCCAACCAAATTTGGAGTACCTTCGAGCATATTGATAACACACCCGATGATGCGCAGCAGGCGCAGATGAGCAACAGGCAATGGTCGTTTTACAACCCGGATTGCCTAAACTGCACACCTAATGCCGCGCCCGATACCATTAAAGGCGATAACAAGCAATACATGTGGCAACCCAATATGCCTTACGCCCGCGATTATGCCGTAGGCGCACCCGGCCAGCAGTTAAAACGCGATTCGTTTGGTACGCAGGCCCTGCGCCTTTACCCGGTTTACCGCTATACCGAAATGGTGAACCAGCTATGGCAGGCCAAGCTAAAAGGCAGCGTTTGGGCCAATTACAGGCTCATAGGCACCCAATGGCAGCAGTCGGAAATAGCGGCATCGCCAACGGCACCGCACTTTTTGGGCAACACCACGTTGGAGACCTTTATACAGGCAGATGCATCCTGCATCAGCTGCCATAAAAGTTACGCATCGGTACTGTATAACGGCAATAAGGACACCATTACTACCGATATGAGCTTCATCTTCCCTGTATATGCCCGGGTAAATACCACGGCAAAACCGGCGAAGAAATAATTAATGCCTAATTCCCAAATATCAAATACAGCAGGCCGCCGCAAGGTGGCCTTTTTTATTTTTGGGATTTGAGGCGCAAAAGTTCCAATACTTGTGTTGTTGAGTATCGAACGCCTCTAAAGGGCCTCATGTCATACATTAATGTGATCCTCGTCATACTTTAGGCGCAGTAGTTGACAGAACTTTGCAATACGCCCATGAAAAACATACTCATCTCTACAGACTTTTCTCCAACTGCTGCCCATGCCGCCGCATATGGTTATAACCTGGCTAAACAAAGTGAAGCCAATATTTTATTAGCAAATGCCATAACGTTACCTGCAGAAGTAGCGCAGCCCGGCATGGTTGTTTTGCCGATTGCTGCATGCGACGAAATGGACGACTACAGCGTTGCAGAACTTCAAAAGTTAAAAGCACACCTGGAGCAAAACGACTATTCGGATACCTTTAGGCCGAGCGTTAATTATTTTAGCGAAACTGGAAGAGTTACCGACGTAATAAACCATGTTGCCGATAAAGAAATTGGTTTAATTGTAATTGGGAAACATGCGCAGGACCGCCTAAGCACATTTTTGCTGGGTAATCATTGCAGTAACCTGATAGATACGGTTAGTAAACCACTGCTCGTCATCCCACCTAAAGCGGCAATAAAACAAATCAAAAAAATAGCCTTTGCGTTCGATTTTAACCATATAGCAACAGAGCTTACTTCAATTTACGAGTTGATTGCCTTTGCAAAAACACTAAATGCAGATGTATTGCTAACCCACATCTTCGCTGCTGAGCAATCGCCCTCAATGAAAGTAATGATAGATGAATTGCTGACCGATGCAGTTAAGAAAGCCCATTATCCAAACATATATTACCGCACGGTTACCAACGACAACATAGAACAGGGTTTGAATTGGTTTTGCGAACATGAACAAATAGATGTGTTGGCCATGAACCACGGCCCATACAGCTTTATAGATGATGTTTTAAAACTGAGCCATACGCAAAAAATGGCCGAGAATATTTCCATACCCTTATTGGTTTACCAGGCGGGTAATTAGTATTGCTACAACCTTTAAGTTGTTTTGATAAAACGCTGTTAGCACCACTGCTAACGGCGTTTTTGTTGTTTCATAATTGCGTGGGGTGTAGCTGTAGCATTATCAGATAGTGACGAGCGTCACTTTAAAGCTGGTTTCCTATCACGATAGTTTTTTTCGTAATAGTTCACCTTTACGCCACATCCATTAAGCTACACATCCTATGTCGACATTAACGTTAAACATTCCAGATACCGAAACGCATTACAGAACCGAGCATGATTCGATGGGCGCTGTGCAGGTACCTGCCGAAAAATACTGGGGCGCACAAACCGAACGCTCGCGCACCAACTTTAAGATCGGCCCAAAGGCATCCATGCCGGCCGAGATCATTCAGGCTTTTGCTTATCTTAAAAAAGCGGCTGCCTATGCCAATACCGATCTGGATGTGCTGCCTGCGGAAAAGCGCGACCTTATCGCTATGGTTTGCGACGAAATAATAGCCGGCAAACTCCCTGATGAGTTTCCGCTGGTTATTTGGCAAACAGGGTCGGGTACACAATCTAACATGAACCTGAACGAAGTTATTGCCAACCGTGCGCATGTGTTACATGGCGGTGCGTTGGGCGATAGCAAAACCATTATCCATCCAAACGATGACGTAAATAAATCGCAATCATCAAACGATACCTTCCCTACGGCGATGCACATCGCGGCTTACAAAATGCTCATCTACGTTACCATACCTGGTATTGAAGCACTGCGCGATACCTTGAAAGCAAAATCGGAAGCGTTTAAAAACGTGGTGAAAATTGGCCGCACCCATTTAATGGATGCTACCCCCTTAACGCTGGGGCAGGAAATATCCGGTTACGTTTCGCAATTAGACCACGGGTTAAGGGCTTTAGGGAATACGCTCGACCACCTATCCGAACTTGCCCTTGGCGGCTCTGCCGTAGGTACGGGGATGAACACGCCTGAAGGCTACGATGTAAAAGTGGCGGAATACATTGCCCAATTTACCAACCTGCCTTTCCGCACCGCAGATAATAAGTTTGAGGCCTTGTCTGCCCATGATGCTATGGTAGAAAGCCACGGCGCGTTGAAACAGATAGCGGTATCGTTAATGACAATCGCCAACAACATCCGCATGCTGGCATCGGGCCCGCGCTGTAGCATTGGCGAATTGCACCTGCCCGAGAATGAACCGGGTTCATCTATTATGCCCGGTAAAATAAACCCTACGCAAAACGAGGCAGTTACCATGGTAGCTGCACAGGTGATGGGTAATGATGTGGCCATAACCATCGCCGGCGCTAACGGGCAGTTTCAGCTTAACGTATTTAAGCCGGTGATGGCTTGCAATTTCCTGCAATCGGCCCGCCTTATCGGCGAGGCTTGCGTCTCGTTCAACGAGCATTGTGCCATGGGCATAGAGCCAAATTACGACGGCATCAAAAAACACCTGGAGGCTTCGCTGATGCTGGTAACAGCTTTAAACCCGCATATTGGCTACGAAAATTCTGCCCGTATAGCCCAAAAAGCAATGAAAGAAAATTTATCGCTGCGCGAATCGGCTGTTAATTTAAAATTAATGACGAGCGCCCAATTCGACGAATGGGTAAAACCCGCCAGCATGGTCGGCACCCTCCGTTAATACGCAATTAGTGCCCGGGCATCATCCCTGTTCCGGGCCTGTTTTAAACGGGTGTATTACATCACCACATACAACATTCAATCAAACGTTCTCTATCATCACCATGTGAAAAATCTTACCCTCCCTATCCTCATGCTGCTCGCCTGTTTACAGGCCCAGGCGCAACAACCCACGGCAACGCCAAAGGTGAATACCGACACCATTAAGAACTTTTCCACCTACAAAAGGTCTATTACCTTCGCCGGCCTTTTACAAACCCGGTTCCTGGGTTCCCTTACCAAAAATGTAGATGTAAACGGTAAAAACTTCGACCCGGCGGGCACAGCCGGTAAAATAACCAACACCTTTATGCTAAAGCGCGTGCGCTTTTTAGTTAAGGGGACTGTCAACGACCACTTCTCGGCCAACCTGCTGATGAACTTTGCCGAATTCAGCAGCGACCCATCCAACAAAGTGCTGGAGAACGCCTATGTTAAATACACGCTTAGCAGCCATTTTAATGTACAGGCAGGGCAATTCAGGCCGTTTTTTGGTATCGAGGATGTGGTCCCTAATGACATCATCCGCACGCTTGATTACTCTAACCAATATTACGCCTTTGGCGCAAGCGGCTGGCAGAGTTTCCAAACGGGTGTAGCCGTATTTGGCAATATTAATAAAGGCGGCCAGCTGCGGTACTATGCAGGGGCTTACAATGGCAACAACCGCAACCAGGCAACCGATAACGACAATACCAAAAACTTTTACGGGCGGCTGGAAGCCGATGTTGTTAAAGGTTTAACATTTGGCTTTAATGCAGGTGCGGGCAGTTTAGGTGCAGGCAAGGGCAACGCTTTAGGCATAGATATTAAAGGCGGCTTAGCGCTAAACGAAAAATGGGAGTTTAGTTTGGGCGGCGAATACAAAACCGGGACAAACTTTGCCCTTTACAATACACTTACTGTAAAGCCCGCATTAAGCGAGGTGCGTATGCAGGGGTTTTACATCTTCCCAATTGTGCGCTATAATGCCAATATGCGCAGGGTTAGGGCTATCGAGTTCTCATCGAGGTACGAGTATTTTAATGAGAGCTCCTGGCTTAACCACAATTCCAGGCAAACTATCATCCCAAATGCCTCGCTCATTTTTGCTGATGATTTTTATGCCGCCCTCCAGTTAGGCGTCTCTATCGACCTATACCAACGAAATATCCCCCTCACCACTGCTTACAACCACAACCTGGCTTATCTCCAATTACAGGTACGCTTTTAATCCATCATCATGAAAGAGATCAATCTTAAATCATTTGCGATTACGCTGGTGGTTGGCCTAATTATCTGGTTTATACCGGTACCCGAAGGCGTTAAGCCAAATGCCTGGCATTTGTTAGCCATTTTTGTGGCTACTATTGTCGGGATCATCCTAAAAGCTGCACCCATGGGTACCATGGCCATGTTGGGTATTACCCTTTGTGCGGCTACGCAGGTACTGGCACCCGGAAAACCTATCGATGCTATAAAAAATGCCTTAAGCGGCTTTGGCAACTCTACCATCTGGCTTATTGGGCTTGCGTTTTTTATAGCGCGTGGCTTTATTAAAACAGGATTGGGCAACCGGCTTGCCTATAACTTTATCAAGCT
>CBFGNE010000143.1:0-7578 GCA_965649995.1 uncultured Mucilaginibacter sp. | reverse complement strand
ATGTGAGCACAAGGTAGCTAACGGAGGGTTAGGAGGCCTTAGTTGCGCGTTATATTCCTCATCCTATTTTGGTTCCCAAAGCTCAATAATGTTTCCTTCAGGATCGAGGATATGGACGAACTTGCCATAGTCATATTCGGCTATCTCATCAACAATGGTTACGTTGTCCTTTCTTAGTTCATCTACCAGCGCCGCCAGGTCTTCTACCCGGTAATTGATCATAAAGGGTTTGGCTGAGGGATTGAAGTACTTAGTATCCTGCGGGAACGCGCACCAGGATGTAGAGCCTTCCTTAGAAGGGTCGTCGGACTGCCGCCACTCAAATGTTGTTCCGTATGCACTGGTAACCAACCCGAGGTTTTTTGCATACCATTCGTTTATAGCTTTCGGATTATCCGACTTAAAAAATACGCCACCAATTCCAGTAACTTTTTTCATATTTAAACGTGTTGTGTGGATAGAAATTTACCTTCAGGTAAAAGGTTGCTTATGTACCACCTTTCGACTAATTTCCATCTATTTCCGGACATTACCAAATCTCTAAAAATAATTAAAAAGGCGATTTTAACCCTCCTGACTGACCGGCATATTTATGCAGGTGCCGTCCACAAAATATTAGCTTATTTATAACGTTTTGTGTTACAACATGCCCAAAGTAAGTTTCTCCCGGTTAAAAACGTATCTGCTATGTGTATCTGCCTTAATTATAATTTCGGCGGTCTGCGCTTTTACTTTGAACGGCCAGGCTGACACCTACATCGAGCTACAAAACCAACGCCTTAATATAACCCCTACAGAGTTTTACATCAGCCGGATAGACGACGAACGCATTGATAAAAATACCATTGGTAAACTAATACCGGTAACCAGCCCGGCAAACCCGGCCGGTGCTATCCGTATTGACCTGAAGGGCGGTGCGGCAACATCCTTGCACAATTTCGTTAGCAATAGTTTTACCGCAAACAAGCTGGCCCGGCCGCTTATCATCAAAATAAAGAGCTTTAGCGTTATAGAAACAGCCGCCACTGCAGGAAAAGTTGAAGGGAAAATTTCGCTGTCCATTGAATTTGGTTTTGAACGCGACGAGGACTTTATACCATTAAGCAGTTACAGCGGCGGCAGTACCTACCAGCGTAATATCGGCCCCGCACAGCAAATAGAGCCATTGATAAGGGCAGCAATTGTGAACACGATTTTGCATATGAATAACTGGATGGATAAACAGGCCGATACCAATATTAAACTGGCACGCAGCGTAAAAGTTAAGTTTACCGACTATGATGAACAGCCTGAGGGCGATACAATATACTATAATGTAAACCGCCCCCTAACCTGGGCAGATTTTATGGCAAAACCACAAAACAGCCGTTACGCCGCCGAGATATTTGCCAGCCTTGGCTATGGCGAAGGGGTGAAACTGGTAAAAGGCATTATATATATTACGCTGGATATAAAGGTGTATGTGCCTAAAAGCGCCTCCTGGGTGCGGTTTGATGCCATGAACAGCAATAGCCTGAACCACGAACAGCGGCATT
This sequence comes from uncultured Mucilaginibacter sp., assembly GCA_965649995.1. GTDB lineage: Bacteria > Bacteroidota > Bacteroidia > Sphingobacteriales > Sphingobacteriaceae > Mucilaginibacter. Next base: position 6,043 of record CBFGNE010000143.1, on the reverse strand, counting down.
TTGATATTGTAAAATTAGTTGCTGAGCGCTTTAAACAGAAGGTGTTGGCTGAGAACCTGAGTACGCATAATTACGACGGTCCCATTAACATGGCTTACCTGGATGCTTTACGGGAAATTTATGCGATGCAAAAACAATATGACGGGGATACCGGGCATGGTACAAATGCTTACCGGCAACAAGAGTGGTGCAGCCGGATAGATAAGGAATTGCAATCCCTTGGGATAAAATTAGACAACGATCAAGCGGCTTTTAACTGATGTTTTATTTTGTTGAGCAGGTTATTAATATCGAATGGTTTGGCTATAAAATCGTTTGGTGCGCCAGCTTGGTTCATTGAGCTGGATATGTTATGGCTTGCCGAAATAAGTATAATGGGTATATTGTGCGTAGTTTCCAGGCTTTTTACTTCTTTACAGAGTTCGCGGCCATCCATATTGCCCAGCATAATATCCAATAGTATCAAATCTGGCACCCTTCTTCTGATAGTGTCCAGTAAATAATGCCCATCAGAAAGTGTTTCTACTTCATAGCCCGAATCTTCTAATATAAACTGAAGTACCTCAAGTATATCTTTGTCATCGTCAACAGCTAATATCCGTTGCATAAGTGCATTATTTATCATAGTTAAGTATCTGCAAAAGCGCAATGAGCGCATGTAACCCGCTTATTGAAGCAATACTTATACCAAAAAGACAGTTTCGCGACTAATCAGCCCTCTTTTTTATAATATAATAAGCTTTTTTGCAGTTTGCGCAGAAATATTTTTTAAACGGGATAAACGAAAGGATTTTCTTTACAAACCAGCTTCGGTGCAGTTTGTGATGAAAATGTTTGCCGCATTTAGGGCATTTAGAATGTATAGCTTTGGTAGTGTTTTCCAACGGAACGGCGTAAAATGGATTAGAAATTGTAATAATAGCAATTTACATCCATCAAACTCGGCTTTTTTTGAAAATATATTAAACAGGAGGGGGCACGAGCTTAACTACCGGTTAATAAAAGCATATTGCGTACGCTTGCATTTGTAACATTTAAATTTGCGTATAGGTAGCCAAAAAAGAAATGTTTTTACAAACCATCCACGGTGGGCGCGGCTATCTAAAGCAGATTTACACTTAAAACAAACAACCGATGTTTTTTTTTGGTAAGTTGTGTTATCAAATACGGGTATAGTCATCTTAAATACAATTAGGGGTTATTGTATCAATTATTTTTAATTAGTATGACAAATATAAAATATTTGCGCAAAGGTGCAAATACTCTTTTCGCAACCCGATGTTAAGTTTTTCCTCAAAAAATAAGAGGCCCTCACATGTGGACCTCTTATTTTTTCCATTTTAATAATACTTATTAATACCCAAATATGGTTTTCAGGTCGGGTTTAAAAAGTACGCCATATTTTTTCAGGTCTTCGTCGCTCACCCGCTTTTCAGACGCCACAATACAATAGGTGTACGGTTTACCCTTCAATTCGGCATCATGAAATGCTTTCACATCGGCAAGGGTTAATTTGTTAACGGCGGTGAAGGTGTTTTTGCGCAGATCGTAGTTTAACCCGCGCCGTTTTGTGTCCAGGTAATTAAACAAAATATCGTCCTGGGTAATACGCTCGGTTTCTATCGATTTACGGATGTTATCCCTCGCGGCCAGCATCCCTTTTTCAGATTCGGGCATGCTGTTAAGTAAGTCGTTCATCGCTTTAATAGCGTCATTCATTTTATCGGCCTGGGTGCCTACGTAAGCCACAAAGCTATCGCTATCGCCGGTTTTGCTTGCCTGGCTGTAGTAAGCGTAGGTAGAGTAGGCCAGCGCCTTAGATTCGCGGATGTTTTGGAAGATGATAGAGCTGATGCCCGACCCAAAGTAATTGTTCAGCAGTTCTACTTGCGGGGTTTTAGCTACATCGTAAACATCTTCATTACGTATCCAGTTTATTTCGGCCTGTACCATATCATAGTTGGCAAACAGCACCTGGTTTTCGCCGGGTTTTACGCGGGTAAATTTTTTGGCAGCGGGTGTTGCCAAAAATGCTGCCGGGGTTTTATGCAGCCTGGCTAATACTGCGCCTGCTTGCACAGCGGTTTGCGGGCCGTAATACAAAATGGTATGCTTATAATTCACCAGGCTGTGTAGCAGATCAACCAGGTCCTGTGCCTTCAGGTTTTCTATCTCTTCATCGGTAAGCTGGTTATTAAAAGGGTTATTTATACCGTACATGGCGTAATTAACAAGCCCCTGCATTATAGCGCCTTTGTTTAATTTTTGATTTTCGCGCACTTTCCTTAGCCTGGCTTTATAGCTGGCCAAAGCCTTGTCGTCGGCTTTGCAATTTGCCAGCAGGTTTTCAAAAAGGCTTACGGTAGCGCCAAAGTTTTCCTGCAACCCACCAATGCTAATGTTGGTATTTTCGGGCGCTGCGCTAATACTAAAGGTTGATGCCAGCTTGTAAAACCCTTTGCTGATATCTTCGGGGCTCAATTTATCGGTACCCAAAAACTGGATATACGCCGCCGCTACCGGCAATAACTTGTTGTTCCAACTACCCATATCAAATCGGTAATAAAGGCGGAAAATGGCGTTATCCTTATTTTGTACCGATAACAGATCAACTGGCCCTGCTTTTGCACGCTGTATATCTTTGGCGTAATCTAAAAATAAAGGCTGTATAGGGTTATCGGGCATGGCGTTTATCTTCTTAACGTATGCAGATTGCTCGCCTGCGTTCACTTCTACCGGGGTTATAGGTGGTTTTTCAACCTTCAGAATGTTTTTGTCTTCGCCCTGGTGCTTGTAAACAATTACGTAGTTATTATCATTTAAATACTTATTGGCAAATGCCACAACCTGAGCTTGGGTCATTTTTGATAGCTCGTTGATGTTGGCCAAATCTACCCGCCAATCAACCCCCGATGTAAAATCGCTCATCAGGTTACCCGCACGCTGTCCGTAGCTTTCGTTTTGCTCGATGGTGCTCTTCTTCAAGTTGTTAACAATGGAGGGGATCAGGTCGGCAGCAAATTCGCCTTTCTTTAGCTTTGCTATCTCGCCCAGCATTAAAGCTTTCACATCATCCAGCGATTGCCCTTTTATAGGCGTACCGCGCAGCATCAGCACGCTATAATCCTTTAAAACATACGGAGAGGCCGAAGCACCCAATAGTTTTTGCTTTTTGGTAAGGTCTAGGTCGAATAAACCGGCTTTGCTGTTGGTTAATATCGAGCCGATAAGGCTAAGCATCCGGGCATCTTTAGTGCTGGCACCCGGGAAACGAAAGGCGATGGTAAGGTTCTCGGGAGTAGGGCCATAAACATCCCTTTGTATGGGGCTTGTAATAGGTGCTTCGGGCGCGAAGGTGTACGCGGGTACAGGCTTATTTGCCATGTAATTAAAGTTAGCCGCAACCTTTTTTATCATCACATCCGGGTTAAAATCGCCGGATAAAATGATACCCATATTGTTGGGCACGTAATAATCGTAGTAGTATTTACGGATGGCCTTAAGCGAGGGGTTTTTTAAATGCTCGATGGTGCCGATAGTGGTTTGCTTGCCATAATTGTTATTAGGGAACAATGCCTCGAACATAGCTTCCTGGGCTTTGCGGCCGTCGTTATCAAGCCCGCGGTTCTTTTCTTCGTAAACTGCTTCCAGTTCGGTGTGGAAAATGCGTAGTACCGGCGCGCGGAAACGCTCGGCCTGCATGGTTAAAAACTTATCAACAGATGAGCTTGGGATATCCTCGGTGTAAACGGTTTGCTCGAACGAGGTAAAGGCGTTACTGCCCTGCCCGCCCATAGCCGCCATCATTTTATCGTACTCGTTGGCGATGCTGAACTTAGCGGCCTCGCCCGATGTTTTATCTATCTCTTTGTATATCTCTTTACGTTGTGCTTCGTCCTTTGTGGAGTTGTATTGCTCGTACAGGTCGTCAATTTTATCCAGCAGGGGCTTTTCTTTTGCCCAATTTAACGAGCCGAATTTATCGGTGCCTTTAAACATCATATGCTCCAGATAGTGGGCAAGCCCGGTATGGTCGGCCGGGTCGGTTTTGCTGCCGGCCTTTACGGCAATGTAGGCCTGTATGCGCGGTTGTTTATTGGTAGGGCTCAGGATAACCGTTAAACCATTCTTCAACGTGTAAAAGCGTGAGTGGGTTGGGTCGTTGGTTACGTATTTGTAGGGATAGCCCCCGGTGGTAGCGGTTTTCCAAACGTATTGGGTTTGGGCGGATATGCTTGCCGAATAGGAGCTAAGCAGCAAAAGGATAAGGGATAGTTTTATTTTCATATATTGAGGAGTGTAGGGTATAAAGATAATAAAACCAATAATGAAGTTATAAAAGTTCGGTGCCCGAAATCCTATACTACCGCGCAGGCTTGCCGCTATTCAAGCAAATCCGGCCGCCGTTGTTTTGTGCGCTCTATGGCCCGTTCAAAACGCCATTGCTCCACTTTTGGGGTGTCGCCGCTCAGGAGGATATCCGGCACCTTATGGCCATTCCAATCTGCCGGGCGGGTGTAAACCGGGGCATCCAGCAGGTCGTTCTGAAAAGAATCCGACAGGGCGGAGGTCTCATCTGATAATACGCCCGGTATTAGCCGCACTACAGCGTCTACAAGCACCGCAGCGGGCAGTTCGCCGCCAGAGAGTACATAATCGCCTATCGAGATCTCGCGGGTAACGAATATATCGCGGATGCGCTGGTCGATGCCTTTATAATGCCCGCATAGGATAATTATATTTCCTTTGATGGATAGCTGGTTGGCTATTTTTTGGTTGAGCGTTTCGCCATCGGGCGACATGAAGATCACCTCATCATACTCGCGTTCGGATCTCAGTTTTTCAATGCACGATGCAAAGGGCTGTATCGTCATCACCATTCCGCTGCCTCCGCCGTAAGGGTAATCGTCCACGCTTTTTTGCTTGCCGCTGGCGTAATCGCGCAGGTTATGCACCACAATTTCCGCTACGCCCTTTTTTTGGGCACGCTGTAAAATGGAGTGGGCAAAAGGGCTTTCCAGCAAGCCGGGCAGTACGGTAATGATATCGAAACGCATGGCACAAAGATAAGGTTTTATGGGTGTGCAGGTGTGCAGATTTTAGATGTTCAAATGATGGAAGCTATGCCGGCTGTATTTGCGAAATTTGCTCTGTTGGTTTTGATGCCTTATTTTTCATCCAGTAAAAAATAACCAGGAAAATAAGTTGCATAGAGATAATGCTGCAAAAGAGTGCATCGAAATAATCCCAGCCGTAAACCAGCCAGTAGGTAACAACGAATAATATATAGTGTGCTAAAAAACTTATTTGCAGCGCTTTTAACCTGATCTCAAAAAACACTTCGTCTTCCAGGCGCTCTTTTGAACACGTCCACAGTGCAAGAACCGCGGGGAATAGCATGGAGATACCTGAATAAATGTTGTATTTGGTGGAGAACAATTCGGAAACGATGAGAAACAGCATAAACAACAGGGTGCCGCCCTTCCCTATCAGGTTGAAAGGCATATAAGGCAGCAGGTACAGTCTTCTAAGTTGTTGCTCCTGCTTTATTTTCCGTTTTAAGAACCAGAACACCGGCATAAAAAGCACGATGGGAATTAAAAAATTATTAAGGACAGCGTAGGCTCCTATTTGCGACACAAAATCCAGCAATCTCGATTTGTTACCGGCAACTATTGGTAAACTGGCTATAGCAAGATACAAGGCAGTTGCTGCCCACGTAATAACCGCCGACCAGTAGAACGCGTGCATGCGTATTTTGCCGATGAGTTGATTTTCCCGTTTTAGTTTGCCAAATGCAACAAACAATAAAGCAATTATTAAAAAAGTGGTTGATACTTCGTCGGTGAAATTATTCATCCCGTTGGCAAATTCGCGCACATGTTCAGTTCGTCCGTTGTAATTTAAAAACGGTATTACATAATGCCCAAACTGCACCTTAGCACTTAACACCAAAGCCGGCAGCAAAAGCACCCAGCCAATTATCCTGTATATCCGCGGTAATAACATCGGGACTAAAGATAGCTAAGAGAAGCAAGAATTT
>CBFGNE010000142.1:0-7621 GCA_965649995.1 uncultured Mucilaginibacter sp. | reverse complement strand
GAAATCATTGGCGCAGATAAAGAAATTCGAAGCGGCCAAAGCAAAGAAAAACCCTAATCACCCAACCAATAAAAAACCCATCAAAAAGTATGGAAGCCAAAACCGATCCGGCAAAAAGCGCTGATCAGCCACGTAAATTCAGGGTAAGCCCTTTAAACTTCGCCACGGCCGGCTTTTTTATATTAGCGGGCTATATTTTCATCAACGGCGCTAAAATTACCGGCAGCCCTTACGAGCACTGGAGCGGTACCATCACCTGGATATTTATACTGTTTGGCGTGGTTGTGTCATTGCTGGATATAATTTTCCGTAATTTCTTTGCCGAAACCAAAAAACTGTGGATTGTAGAGCTAAGCTTTATAACTTTGGTGGCGATAATATTTTTAATTGTTAAATAGAACTTAATGAAGACCGCTGAAATAAAGCTGACTGTACAACTCGACGATAATAACATCCCCGAAAAGATCCTTTGGGAATCAACCGACTCAAAAGAAAAAGAAGCTTTGCCTGTGCAGGCGTTCATGCTGTCGTTATGGGATCAGGGTTATAAAAACACCTTAAAGATAGATCTTTGGACCAAAGATATGCCCGTGGACGAGATGAAGCGTTTCTTTTACGAAACCCTGCAAACCATGGGCGACACCTTTTTGCGCGCCACCGGCGAAAAGAACATTGTAGAAGACCTGCGCGATTACTGCGCCCACTTTGCCGATAAAATGGATATCAAAAAATAGTAAAATGCGCCTGCCTTCACTCTTATCACTAATCGGTTTTATTGTACTTATTGCCGCAACCTACTGCCCCATGCTAAGCGCTTTCGGGCTGGTTACCATGAATGTTTATAAAATGAACCAACCCTTTGGCCTGCTGCTGTTGCTGGTGGGGATAATTGGTATATTATGTACATTTTTTAACCAAACTAAAGTAACAAGGTTTACGGCCTTTATGTCGCTGGCGCTTGTTGCTTTGCTTTTACTGGCCGCCTTCCTCAAAGTAAAAACCAGTTTCAGCTTTATACCATTTAAAGGCATCGCTGCTTTCTTAACCAGCAAGATCAGGTTTCGCTGGGGTTGGATAGTGCTTTTTGCAGGGCCAATATTGGCGGTAATAGGGGCATTGTTCTCTAAAAAACCGTTAAGCATCCCGGTAAAGCAGGCTTAAGTACTCCCTGTGTGTTTAAAACTATTTTCGTTATATTAAATTTAGTTAACGATTGATTTTTTTAAACATATTTGTACCACATTAACTATATTCTATCTAAATGTTAAAGCTTTCCTTTCGCAACCAGGTATTAGCGGGTTTCGCTGTTTCTATAGTATTGGTATTATTTGTGGGTGTACTTTCTTTTAGAAGTATAAAACAGTTAGAGGAAGATACCGTATGGGTAAACCATACCCAACAGGTTATAAAAATTACTAATAACCTACAGCAGTTATTAACTGACGGCGAAACGGGGATGCGCGGCTATGGTGCTACCGCTAACAAGGCTTTTTTAGGCCCATACAACGGTGCAATCCCGCGCATTAACGAAAATTTAACCCAACTAAGCAATTTAACAAAGGATAACCCCACGCAGGTTAAAAGGATAGATTCGCTAAAATCCCTGGTGGCACGCCAAATGGCCGTGTTGAAATTAAATATTGAGACACGCGATGCTAAAGGGCTCGAATACATGGTTGCTAATAGCATGTTCCTGGCCGGTAAAGGCAATATGGATAGTATCCGTGATATTAACAGCCGCGTAATAGAGACCGAGAACGATTTGCTGGCCAAGCGTAAACTGGCATCAGATGAGGCTTCAGAACGGGCCATCATCGTAATCGTTATCGGCTCCATGATATTCCTCATTATAGTTGCCCTGATGTTTAAATTTATACAGGGAACATTTGAGAGGCAAAAAAGAATAGAAGAGGAAGTAAAAATAGCCAACATCGAGTTGGGAAAAGTACTGGCCGAGAACGAAGCCAAAAACTGGCTGCTTACCGGTACCGGCATCCTTAATGATAAAATACAGGGCCAGCAAAGTGAGAAAGAACTGGCAGAAAATATCCTGGCCGAAGTAAGCAAATATACAGGCGCACTTACGGGTACCCTTTATTTGTATAACGAGGTTGAAGAACAGCTGGACCTATATGCGTCTTACGCCTATAACGACCCTGCATCCATTAAGAAACATATCCGCATCTCCGAAGGCTGGATAGGGCAGGCCGCCAAAGACGAGCGCGCCGCCGTAGTAAAAGGCAAGCTAAACGATAAGCTGGAATTAGGCTCCTCCATCGTAAGCGAAGAGATAATTGAAACCTTCATCGTACCATTCTTCTTCGATAAGAAATTGAAAGGCGTAATGGAAATTGGTTTCCGTGGCGAATTAAAAGAACATATAAAAAATTATATCCTGCTCGTTGCCAATGATATTGGTATTGCTGTAAATACTGCACAGGCCCGCACCATTATGCACGACCTGTTTGAAGAAACCCAGCAACAGGCCGAAGAACTGGAAGCACAGCAGGAAGAAATGCGTGTTACCAACGAAGAGCTGATGAACAAAACAGAAATGTTGCAGGCATCAGAAGAAGAGTTGCGCGTACAGCAGGAAGAGCTGCGTACCATAAATGCCGAACTGGAGGAGAAAGCCAGCCTGCTGGAAGAAAAGAACCAGGCCATTGAAGAAGCCCGCCAAACTGTTACACAGAAAGCTAACGAACTGGAAGTCACCGGTAAATATAAATCCGAGTTTTTGGCCAATATGAGCCACGAACTGCGCACACCTTTGAATAGTATTTTGGTACTTGCCCGGATATTAAAAGATAACAAACCACTAAACCTTTCAGAAGACCAGATAAAATACGCCAGCGTAATTTTCAATGCCGGCAACGACCTGCTTACGCTGATCAACGATATCCTCGACCTGTCGAAAATAGAATCGGGCAAGCTTGATATGCAAAACGAGGACGTCCGTGTATCCGAGATATTGGGCGATGTACAATCGCTTTTTGCCGAAATGGCAATGAACAAAAACATCACGTTTAAAACCAGCTCGGTTGATGTACCGGCAACCATTTATACCGATAAGCAACGGGTGGAACAGGTGATAAAAAACCTGTTATCAAATGCGTTTAAATTTACGCCCGAAGGTGGCAGTATTACGGTTACGGCAAAGCCGGGCATATTGCCCAAAACCGTTAGCTTTAGCATAAAAGATACCGGCATTGGTATCCCGGCCGATAAGCAAAAGATAATCTTCGAGGCATTTCAGCAGGCAGATGGCTCTACCAGTCGCAAATATGGCGGTACCGGGCTGGGGTTATCCATCAGCCGCGAGCTTACCAGCTTGCTTGGCGGGCAAATTACTTTAAAAAGCTCGCCCGGCGAAGGAAGCGAGTTTACACTCACCCTGCCATTTGAAATTAGCCGCGTTGCAGAAGAGCAGCCACTGCCAACCGTGGAAGCCTTTACGCCTTCCGCAAGCTTCCTGAAAAAGGTTGTGAAAGAACCGGCAAGCCTGCGCGAACCAACAGTGGTAATTGTAGAAGACGACAAAAACTTTGCAAACATTTTGCAGGATTATGCACGCGACCACGGCTACCGCGCTATTATGGTAGATGAAGGTACCGGTGCATTTGAAATTATTAAAGAAAAACAGCCCGATGCGGTGATATTGGATATTATGCTGCCGGGAAAAGACGGCTGGCAGATACTAAAAGAACTGAAGAACGACCAGGAAACCATAAGTATCCCGGTGCACCTTATGTCAGCCGGCGAGGCTGCTGCAAACCGGGTGCGCAAGGAAGGTGCTATAAGCTTCCTTAAAAAACCTGTTGATACCGAAACGCTGGATAAATTGTTTACCGATATTATGGTAAGCAGCGGTACCCGCTTTAAACAAATATTGCTGGTAGAAGACCACAGGGCCCAAAGCCAGGCCCTGCGCGATCTGATGCAAAGCCAGGGGATAACTGTAGACCAGGCCTATGATGGCGAATCGGCCTACCGGATGCTGCACGAAAACGAATACCAGTGCGTGATACTGGACCTTAACCTGCCCGATATATCGGGGCTGGACCTGCTGGATAAGATAAAAGCGGTAGATAAATTTGCATCGCTGCCGGTAATTATAAACACCGCTATGGAGCTTGATAAAACATCGGTAAACAGGCTGATGCATTATGCCAACGCCATGGTGGTGAAAACAAGCAAATCATCCGACAGGCTGATAGACGAAGTGAACCTGTTCCTTAATAAAATAAGCGAGTCAGCGGGCACACCGCAACCATCCGCCCCTATATCGCCAAAGAAAACGGTAACAGCCAATAAAGATTTCCTGAAGGGCAAAAAGGTGTTGGTAGTGGATGACGATATGCGGAATATTTTTGCCCTGAGCAGCGCTTTAGAAAGTTACGACCTGCAGGTGGTGATAGCCAACGACGGCGAAGAGGCAATTGCCAAACTGGAGGAGATTACGGACATTGATATTGTGCTGATGGATATTATGATGCCAAAAATGGACGGCTATGAGGCTACCAGGTACATACGCAAGCAAAACAAATGGGCCAAACTGCCTGTTATCGCGTTAACCGCAAAAGCAATGAAAGACGACCGCGAAAAATGCATAGCAGCCGGTGCTAACGATTACATAACCAAACCGGTTGATATGGACCGCCTTATTTCGTTAATGCAACTGTGGTTGGATAGCTGATATGAGAGAAGTTTTAGGTAAGGATATTGATTTAACACCTGCGCAACTCACCGAGCTTATTGATCTTGTAAAAAAGATCCATGGCTTCGATTTTAGCGATTATACCAAGGCATCCTTTAAACGCAGGCTTGCACGTATAATGATGTTAAAGAAGCTTAGCTTTTACGACCTGAAACACACCCTTGTAAACGATCCGGCGTTTTTTCAGGAGTTTTTAGAAGAAATTACGGTGAATGTTACCGAGATGTTTCGCGACCCGGCTTTTTATAAAGCTTTAAACAGCCAGGTAATACCCTACTTATCCACCTATCAGCACACCAAAATATGGTGTGCGGGCTGTTCGTCCGGCGAGGAAGTTTATTCGCTGGCTATTTTGCTGAAAGAGGCGGGGCTTAGCGCAAAATCGTTTATATACGGTACCGATATTAATACCGAAGTATTAAAGGAGGCGCGCAAGGGCATATACAGCCTGCGTAAAATAAAAAGCTACGCCGAAAATTACTTGTTTACCGGCCTGCCGGGTTCCATAACCGATCATTTTACCATTATGTACGATGCTGCGGCGATACACAGCGAACTGAAGCAGAATACTTTATTTTCGGTACACAACCTAATATCCGATACTATTTTTAATGAGTTTCAGATGATAAGTTGCCGCAATGTTTTTATTTACTTTGAAACTAAACTGCAGGAACAAATCTTAAACCTTTTTTATAAAAGCCTTTGCCCGCTTGGTTACCTTTGCTTAGGCAATAAAGAGACCATCCGCAGCGATAGCTTCCGTAAAAAGTTTAAGGTGATCAATCAAAAAGAAAACATATACCAAAAAATTGGCTCTTGACCCCAACCTGTTAAAGCGATTTCAGCAATCGAAAGTACTGCTTTTTGGTGGTTCTGCGGGTTCGTTTAAATTGTTGTTCAGGCTGGTGAAATTGCTTCCGCACGATTTTAATAAAACGGTCATTATCGTAATACACCGGAAAAAGAACTTTTTTAGCGAAATAGAAAAACTATTTGCCGAAAATAGCCGTATGTTGCTTAGGGAAATTAGTGATAAGGACCCGGTGGAGGGTAACGCCATATATATAGCACCCGCCAATTACCATACGCTGATAGAGAAAGAAGGTTATTTTAGCCTTGACGTTTCGGAAGCGGTATGGTATTCAAAGCCGTCCATAGACGTAACTTTTGAAAGTGCGGCTTATGCGTATGGCAAAGATTGCACCGCAGTTTTATTATCGGGGGCAAACCAGGATGGTGCCGAAGGCTTGCTGAAATTGAGGCAAAGCGGAGCATTAACAATTGCCCAAAGCCCCGAAGATGCCGAGATGGCAGAAATGCCCAACGCAGCTATACATATTGATGCTGCTGAATACATATTATACAATACCGAGATATTTGAGCTGATACAAAATACTATTTATTAATACCCCTAAATAAATGGCCCCCATTAATATCCTGATCGTAGACGACAGGGAAGAAAATATTGTAGCGCTGGAAGCGTTGCTTAGCCGAAACGACATCCGTTTGTTTACCACAACATCGCCAAACGACGCCTTAAAAATAGCCTGGGAAAATCATATTTCCATAGCACTGGTAGATGTGCAAATGCCCGAAATAAACGGCTTTGAATTGGTAGAGATGCTAAAATCGAACCCGCGCACAAAAGATATCATGGTGATATTTGTGACGGCGATTTCTAAAGAAAGTAAATATGCCGTAAAGGGTTTTGGTGCCGGGGCGGTTGATTACTTGTATAAACCGCTCGATCCGTACATCACCTCTGCCAAAGTAGATGCATTTATACAGCTTGCACGCTACCAGCAAGAAATAAAGGGAAAAAATATCGAACTGGAGGAATACTCCATTGTAGTAAGAAACAGTGCCGATATTATCACCTCGGTAGACGCTGCTACCTTCCGCATAAAAACCATCAACCCTGCCGTTGAGAAAATATTAGGCTACCGGCAAGCGGAAGTATTGGGGAAAAGTATTGTAGATTTTGCCATTGAAGCCGACCGCGTGGGATTTAAAAAGAAGCTTGGTGAAGTCATTAGGGAAAACCGGCAATTTTCGTCGTTCGAATTTCAGTTTAACACCTTTGATAAAAGCAGTGTGTGGGTTGATTGCAGGATATCCTATCGTAACAAAGTGCTGTTTATGAACATTAGCGATTGTACCCCGCAAAAAAGCTACGAGCAACAGCTCATTAAATCGAAAGAAGCGGCGGAGTACGGCAAGAAAGTAAAAGAAACTTTTTTGGCCAATATGAGCCACGAACTGCGCACTCCGGTTAACGGTATAATAGGGCTTAGCAACCTGTTGCGCAAAACCGGCGTTACCGAAAAACAGGCCGGCTTGCTGGATATGCTCGAAACTTCGTCGCGCTCGTTATTGGGCGTAATAAACGATGTGCTGGATATTTCAAAAATAGAGGCCGGGAAGTTTAATATAGTGCGGTCGCCAAGCAGCGTGCGCAATATCATCCAATCGGTACACGGCTTGCTACAGTTTAGCGCCGACGAAAAAGATATTGAGTTTAAGCTGGAAATTGATGACGATGTCCCCGAAGCTTTACTGATTGATTCCTTGCGGATAAACCAGATACTGATGAACCTGCTTAGCAACGCTATTAAGTTTACAGATAGGGGCATGGTAAAACTTACGGTATCGGTACTGCAAAAGACCGATGATAAAATAAAGTTGAAGTTTAGCGTGGAGGATACCGGTATAGGTATCCCTACCGACAGGCTTTCGAAGATATTTGATTCATTTGAACAAGCCGAAGAAAATACAGCCACCAAATACGGCGGTACCGGGCTTGGCTTGGCTATTGTAAAAAAACTGGTAGAGCTAAAAGGCGGCGAACTTACCGTAAGTAGCCAGTTGGGCAAGGGGAGCGTGTTTTGCGTTATCAATTGGTTT
>CBFGNE010000141.1:0-7626 GCA_965649995.1 uncultured Mucilaginibacter sp. | reverse complement strand
TGGGCGAGTTCGTGCAGTAAAATTGCCTCTGTTTCGGCAACAGACAGGTTAGCAGATAAAGAAATTGGTAAAAGGATGATGGGCTTAAGGTAACCTATCATACAGGGGACATCAACAAGGGAGCTAAAATTCACCCTAACGTAACGGCGGATATTCAATCTTTCCGAAAAATCGTCAACCAGCCATTGCATGTCGCCCGAAGGCAACAGTGCTTTCTTAATACGGAACAGTTTTACTCTACAATAGCTTAACTTAAGCAGGTTTACCACTAAACCTGTTAAATAGAGGGCAGAAACGTAGGGCAAATAACCTGCTATAACATAATAATACCTGTCTGCCTGCGCTTTAAAGGGCGATAGCTGATTTACCAGCCCGGCTTTCGGCACAAAACCAGCGGGTGATACATTGGCTACCGGCGACCAGTTAAAGTTGCCCGCCTCGTTAAACAGGGTTACCATAAACCAAGCCGAAATACCCAGCATGGCCACCGCGGCCATGTTGTACTTTTTTATCGCCGATAGCGCGGGCGCACTGCTGAATCCCACGCGCAGCAGGAACCATATCAGCAACCCCTGCCATAACGAATGCAGAATGGCGATACCTAAAACCTGGCTTATGTTATAAAAAAGGCTTTCCATAATCTTTAAAATCCTAATTGGTAAATTCTAAATCCTAACCTCTAATTCCGAAATCCATTAATCTCTTTTATCAAACTGATCAAGGAAATTCTTAATAGCATCTATCTCATCTTTCGAAGCGCGGTGTTGTCCAAGTGCCTGGATAACCAGGTCGCTGGTGGAACCTTTAAAAACGGTGGATATAATCTTATCCAGTGCGCCCTGTTGCGCCTCGCCCCGGGTAATAACCGCCTTGTATAAATGCGTTTTGGCATCGGTGTTGCGCTCAACCAGGCCTTTTTCGTGCATTATTTGCATCAGTTTCAGGGTAGTGGTGTAACCCGATTCTTTGCTTTTGGCAAGTTCCTCGTGCACGTCGCGTACTGTGCATTCGCCCTTTTTCCAAATCACCTGTAAAATTTCCAGCTCGCTTTCTGTCGGTTTCAGCTCCATGTTTTCCTTATTACGAATTCCTTCGTACAAATATGTACGATAGTTTTCGTATATGCAAATTATTATTTAATTTTTTAACAAATTTTAACGGTTGTGGGATTTGACTATGCATCAACCCTAACTCAATAGACACACGTTATGACTAAAGCGTTACAAATTATCACCGTATATTTGCTTCACTATGGAAATTTTCGCTTTAGGAGAAGGTTCTTACTCGGTTGATGCTACAAAAAAGTTCATCCCCTTTAACCCGGAAACGGATAATAAACGAGACCGGCCGGGTTCGTTGTTTATCCATGTAAACCCATTCCTCATCAAAACAAGTACCGACTTAATATTACTTGATGCCGGCCTTGGCTATAAAGATACCCGCGACGAGCTTTTACTGCACCAACATATCCGCAACGCAGGGTTCGACCCGGAAGAAGTTACCCTGGTATTGATGAGCCACCTGCATTACGATCATTCGGGCGGTTTGGTGGTTGAGCGTAGTGGTAAACTGGGGCCTAGTTTCCCGGATGCTGAGCATGTTATAAATAAGCAAGAGTGGGAGTTTGCCTTAACAGGGGCATCGTCCTCATACCACAAAGAAATTTTTGAAGGGCTAAAGGATAAAGTAAAAATGACGCTGGTAGAGGGCGATGGCGAATTTAGGCCGGGCATTAATTACGAGCTAAGCGCAGGGCACAGCAAGTTCCACCAGGTATTTTGGTTTGATTTAGAAGGGAGCAAAGTATTTTTTGGCGGCGACGAATTACCCGAACCGGAGCAATTGATCAGAAAATTTGTGGCGAAATATGATTACGACGGGCAGCGCTCGGCGGAGTTACGGATACAGTATGGAAAAAAAGCAGCAACTGAAGGATATACATGCCTGTTTTACCACGCGAGGGCTAACGCGGTTGGCACAGTAAGTTACCAGGATGAGCAGTTTACGGTTACGCCTCTTCTTTAACCCCAAAAAGTTCTTTTATTTTCTCTACGTTAAGCGGCTTCGAAATAAAATCTTTTACCAGTGGATATGAACGCGCTTTGTTGATGTCGTTGCTAAAAACGGATGAAGAAATAATATAAATTTTGCTTTTACCGAGCGGATCGAGGTTGATGCGCTTGTATTCGTCCAAAAATTCCCAACCATTCATTATCGGCATATTAATATCCAGCAGAATGTAGTCGGGCAGCTTGCTTGGGTCTTTCCGCTGAATTTCTGCGAGCTGATCGATCGCAAATCTCCCGTTCAGGCATGCCATGATCTCTGTGTTAATTAATGCTTTCTTTATCAGCTTAATAGAGATGAAGTTGTTTATTTCGTCATCATCAACCAATAAAACGCTTACGGCTTTGGTATTATTCGGGCTCATATCTCGTCTTTATACGGAAATAAAATTAAAAAGGTTTTACTCCCAATAGTTGTAAATTGAATTTTTTTTACACTTTTTTAAGAAGTAGCGCAAAGTACTTAAAACTTGTTGTTGTACAATATTTTTAAATACATGTAATGTCAATAATACGTGTGTTCGAACCCGCATGTTGCATTTTTTGGTATTATTACGAATTTGGCAACAAGTCATAAAAAAGGCGGAGTTTTCGATAATAGAAATTGGCTGCAACTCCTCCTCGGTAATTACTCGTTACCGCAACCTGCTTAAGTTCGTGTTTGGCAAATTCCCCCCTGCCATAATTCGTGAATTCATGCTTTTAAAATTCGTGGAATTCGTGTTTATTAAAATTCGTAATCCCTTTCTACCAGGCAAATGCGCACTTTATAGTTCTCGTACCACTTGTCGCGCCCGTACTTTTGCGCCAACTGATGGCGGCTTACAGCTTTCCAATTCTTTATAGCCTCAAGGCTTCGCCAGTAAGATACCGTGACCCCGACCTCGTTGCGGGCAGACTCTATGCCGAGGTAACCTTCCCGCCCGGCGGCCAAGTGCCCCATTTCGGCAGCCATATCGCCATAGCCATTATCGCCTTCGGTGCGTATGGACGTAAAAATAACTGCATAATAGGGTGGTTGCGGAGTTTGAGCTATCATAATTTTAAATGTGCAGGTATGCGGATGTGCAAAGGTGCGGATTATTTAAAATGTTTCCTACCGTTGTTCGTCTACCTAAATAAACGGATATCAACCGATTTAAAATATGAATAACATCAACAATAAAAAGATAGCAATTATAGGTGCAGGCCCGGGCGGTTTAACTCTTGCGCGCCTCTTGCAAATGAATGGTGCCGACCTGAAGGTTTTTGAACGAGACGCACATAAAGATGCACGCGCCAAGGGTGCCACGCTCGATCTGCATGAAGAGTCGGGCCTGGCAGCCCTGGAAACAGCCGGACTGATGGAAGCCTTTTGGGCAAACTTTCGCCCCGGCGCAGATGCCCTGCGGATATCGGACAAACACGCCAACCTTTTACACGACGACAAAGACGCACCGCGCGAAAAAACCATACGCCCGGAGATAGACCGCGGGCCGCTGCAAAACATTCTGTTAGATTCTCTACTGCCCGGCACTGTGGTTTGGGATAGCCAATTCTCCGTTCTTACGCCAAATGGCGCAGGCTGGAATGTAGGATTTAAAAACGGGGAAATTGTTTATGCCGACCTGGTAATTGCCGCTGATGGCGCCAAATCTAAATTGCGCCCGTACCTTACTCCTATTAAGCCGTTTTACGCCGGTGTTACCGCTATTGAAGGCGCGGTTTATAATTCGGAGGCGGAAAGCCCCAAAATACATGAGCTGTTAAACGGCGGAAAAATCTTTGCCTTCGGCGATGACAAAACATTGATCGTAAGTTCTAAAGGTGATGGCAGCCTGGTATTTTATCCCGGTTTTAAATGCGAAGAAGATTGGGTGCGTACATGCGGAATAGATTTTACGGATAAAGCACAGGTGATTGAATGGTTTAAAACGGGATACGCCGGTTGGGACGAGATATGGCTGGAGCTATTTAAAAACGCCAGTGGCTCCTTTATCCCCCGCCCGCAATACTGCATGCCATTGGACCAAATCTGGGACGCCCAACCTCACCTCACCATACTGGGCGACGCCGCCCACCTAATGCCGCCCTACGCCGGCGAAGGCGTAAACATGGCCATGCTGGATGCGCTGGAGTTATCGCAATGTTTATTGAACAAGGATTACACGGATACGCTTTCTGCCATTTCCGCTTACGAAAGCCAAATGCGCGCAAGGGCTGCTGAAACTGCGGAACTGACTATGTATTCTACGGCGGCTCTGCACTCTGAAGGGGCGATAGAGTTTATGATGGGGGTGATAGGGTAATCAGAAATTATATAAACAATTTTGGCTCTATAGCATTTTATTAAATACACCAACATATAAATGTTATGAAACTGATATCAAAAGCCATAGCTATAACTTTATTTTTGGCAGTCTGCGGATCGGCTTCCTATGCGCAAAAGGTGGCGAATTATTTTACAGGCAAGCCCGGCACAAGCACTTACCAGGGCTTATCGTTTTGGGTAACCAATGATAAGCCTGCGCAAATAAGTTACCGTAGCGGTGTAAACCGCAAAGAAAGCAAAGCAACTTATAATGGCAAAACTACTTACGAGGGTAAAAGCTGTTTTAAGATGACCTTACCCGGTAACCAGGTGTTTTACGTTTATCCCTTAGACGAGAAAATGGCTGTGGTTAACGCTGCCACCAAAAAAATAGAAACCTTTACCTGGGAATACGAAGGCCCGACAGACGGCGCAGGCACCTTTTGCCCCGCCTGCACGCATGACGAAATGGAGGCCATGACACTGATGAAGGGAAGTTATTTGAAGTAACGAAAATACATGCCAGTGAAGGGACCGGCAAAGGGGAGGATAGGACGTCATAATAAATATCCTTCAATACTTTTGCTGATGATTACATCACCGTCCTCTTCCGCCGCAATATCCGTCTCATCAACGGGGTCCAAACTGATATAAAAGCCCTTTTCTGTTTTAAAGAATTTATATCGTTCTACATAGTAAAAATGGTGTTCAGCATTCCAATAAAAGGAATATTCCAGCACGTCTACAAAACGAAGTTTAATTTGTGTCTTAGTCCATCTTTTTGCTTGAATGGAAGTAAAATATACATCTATGCACAACCGATAATCTTGATAGGCTATATCAAATTGTGTAACGCTGGCATCATGAATAAAATACGTGCCATGTGTTAACTCAAAAACTTCCTCATCCTTGTATATTTTCCCCATAAAAAAGGCACCTTAACGGAGCCTCAATTTAATCATTTTATCTGCACATCTGAAATCTATCATCTGCACATCTACCCTCACGTTCCGTATTCCGGCGTTGTTACTTCGCTTTCTTCAAATTCGTAATCGCTTAGCGGCGGGCACGAGCATATTAAGGTCCTGTCGCCATAAGTATCGTTTACACGGCCTACCGATGGCCAGAATTTGTAAGCAGCTACATAAGGCAGCGGGAAGCCTGCTTTTTGGCGGGTATATGGGTGCTCCCACTCGTTACCGGTAATAACGGCAGAGGTATGAGGTGCATTTTTCAACGGATTATCTGTTTTATCTGATAGGCCGCTCTCCACATCGGCAATTTCGTGGCGGATGGAGATCATGGCATCGCAGAAACGGTCAAGCTCGTGCTTTGGTTCCGATTCCGTAGGCTCTATCATCACCGTACCTGCAACCGGGAAGGATACAGTAGGCGCATGGAAACCGTAATCCATTAAACGTTTGGCAATATCCACCACTTCGATGCCATAGGCTTTAAACGAGCGGCAATCCAATATCATTTCGTGTGCGCAACGGCCTTTGCTGCCGGTGTACAAAACGTTGTAATGTGCCTTAAGGCGGGTCTTAATATAGTTGGCATTCAGGATAGCGTAACGGGTTGCGTTCGTTAAGCCGTGGCCGCCCATCATAGCGATGTAAGCGTGGGAGATGATGAGGATAGAAGCCGAACCCCATGGCGCAGCCGAAACTGCGTGGATAGCTTTGCCATTATCAATATCAACTACCGCATGGCCCGGCAAGTATGGCACCAAGTGTTTTGCTACGCCGATTGGGCCCATGCCCGGGCCGCCGCCACCGTGTGGGATACAGAAGGTTTTGTGTAAATTTAAGTGGCAAACATCCGCACCAATATTAGCGGGACTGGTTAGCCCTACCTGTGCGTTCATGTTGGCGCCATCCATATAAACCTGGCCGCCGTTAGCGTGGATGATCTCGCAGATCTCAATAATCGATTCCTCAAACACACCGTGGGTTGATGGGTAAGTCACCATCAGGCAACTTAGTTCATTTTTATATTGCTCGGCGCGGGCACGCATGTCTTCTACATCAATGTTGCCGTTGTCGTCGCATTTTACTACCACAATTTTCATCCCGGCCATAGCTGCAGATGCAGGGTTGGTACCGTGCGCCGATGAAGGTATCAAAGCGATGTTACGGTGGCCTTCGCCCCTATCGTTGTGGTAAGCGCGGATAACCATTAAGCCTGCGTACTCGCCCTGTGCGCCTGCGTTTGGCTGCAGGCTCATGGCTGCAAAGCCGGTAATTTCGCTCAGCCATTTGTTCAACTCGTCAAACAATTGCATATAGCCGCCTACCTGGTCGGTTGGTGCAAAGGGGTGCATTTTGCTGAACTCTGCCCAGGTAACCGGTACCATTTCGGTAGTGGCGTTCAATTTCATGGTGCAACTGCCCAGAGCGATCATAGAGTGGCAAAGCGAAAGATCTTTTGCCTCCAACGATTTGATGTAACGCAGCATCTCGTGCTCGCTGTGGTGCGAGTTGAATAGTGCGTGGGTTAAGTAAGCCGAGGTACGTTGCAGATCAGCAGGTATTACCGACTCTACATTTTCTTTCAGCTCATCAAAATTAGCGTCGGTTAAGGTTTTGCCTTTTACTTTGGCAAAAAAACGAACGATGTTTTTCACATCCTCTGGCGAAGTAGTTTCATCTAAAGAGATGGTAACCTCGTTGCCGTTATAATAGAAGTTCGATTCGTTATTTAAAGCTTCTGAATGGATCGGCCCGGCCAATACGCCCAAGTCAAATTTCAGGGTATCAAAATAAACTTTGTTCAGCTGTTCGTAGCCAAGTTGGTTAAGCGATGAAGCCAGCAGCACGGTTAAACCGTGGATGCGTTCAGCGATCAACTTAACTCCTTGGGGGCCATGGTATACGGCATACATACCGGCCATAATGGCCAATAGTGCCTGTGCGGTACAAATGTTTGAGGTTGCTTTATCGCGGCGGATATGCTGCTCGCGGGTTTGCAGAGCCATACGCAGCGCGTAATTGCCTGCCGAATCGATAGTAACACCGATGATGCGGCCCGGGATAGCGCGTTTGTATTCTTCCTTAGTTGCAAAATATGCTGCATGCGGGCCTCCAAAACCCATGGGCACACCAAAGCGCTGGGTGCTACCTACCACAATATCCGCTCCCCATTCGCCCGGAGGGGTCAGCAGGGTAAGGCTCATGATATCGGCAACAACAGTAAGTTTGATGTTTTTTTCATGCGGCGTATCTGCAAAGCCTTTATAGTTGTACACCTCGCCATTACCAGCTGGGTATT
>CBFGNE010000140.1:0-7643 GCA_965649995.1 uncultured Mucilaginibacter sp. | reverse complement strand
CAGTTCTTTATATTTTTTTGAGCTAACGCAACTTTGGGCCATTACTGCTAATACAAGCAGTGCCGGAATAATTAATCGAAGTTTCATAATGTATGTTTTTGATATCAAATTAGTTAACAATAAAATACAACTAACCAAACGCCAAAAAGTTTTATCGGCCCGTGTTTAAGCAAATAGGGCAACCGTTATAATTTTTATAATCAAACCCTTTGCCAGGAGCGGTAATTTGAAAATCTTTTAATAAATTAGCCCGCATCTTACTGATTATTAAAACTCTACCCAAGTTCCCCCTTCTGTAATATGCGCTTAATACTGATCTTCTGCTTTTGTGGCATCACTTGTATGGCGCAGCAAAAAACTATTCAAAACATTTCGGAAAGCTGTAATACCTCAACCTTAAAAAAAGACCTGTATTACCTGGCCAGCCCAAAGCTACAGGGGCGGTTGATGGGTAGCCGCGGCGATACACTGGCAGCCCGCTACGTGGCCGCGTCTTTTAAGGCCAACGGCGTGCAGGCCCCGTATAAAAGTGGCAAATCGTACTTTCAATCGATAACAACTACGCTTAAAACCAACAAGGCAACCCTCACGCTCAATAATAAAAAATATGACTATCTGGATGGCTGGCAGATGTTCCCTACCGAGCCGACTGGCCTAAAGAACGTTCCCGTTTTATACGTAACGCATAATACTGTGGAAGAGTTTTACCACGATCTGCCACAGATAGAGGTGCGGGAGAAGGCCATATTTTTTAACACTAAGCTTATAAGGCTTTTCCTGGCAAAGGGGCTTGATAGCATGGAGGTGGTGTTGCGCAAACGTGGCGCTTTAATGGTTGCTTGGAGCGGCCCCTTTTTTAACCAGATAATAGACAGGCAAAAGGCGAGGCGCTTTTTGCCGCAATACGTTCAGCCCGGCGAGGGCGAGGCTCCAGCAGTACCTCTGCCCGAAATTAATGTAACTCCCTTGCGGCTGCGCGAGATGATGGCTGCCGATAATATAAGCGTTGGCGATGATGCAACATTGCTTAATACCGGCAAGAAGCAATATTTTGATATAAAATGCAAACTGAGCGTTGAGGCACAGGTACAGTTTAAGGAAACCCACGCACCCAATGTTATCGGTGTAATTGAAGGGAGCGACCCATCATTGGCAAGTGTAGTCATCAGCGCCCACCACGACCATGACGGTGCCGACGGCAAAGAGATTTATTACGGCTCGGTAGATAATGCCAGCGGCACCGTTGCCATAATGGAAGTTGCAGCTATGATGAACCGCGCTGTAAAAAGCGGGCTAAGGCCCAAACGGACTATTGTATTTGCATCATTCACCGGCGAGGAGCGCGGGCTGCTGGGTTCGTGGTGGTATGTGGGGCACCCGGTGTACACTATGGATAAAACTTACGGAGTGCTAAACATTGATATGTTTGGCCGCACAGATACCATACACTCCAGGCACAAAATGCCCGACAGCTCCAACTACGTTTATGTGTTGGTGAAAGACACGTTAAACCGCGGATTGCGCGATGCCTTGTACCAGGCAAACGAAGCATCAACCAATTTAACGCTGGATACGTACTACGAAAACCCTAAGTATATGATGCGCCGCTTAACCGGGTCGGACCAATATTTTTTCTATCTAAAGGGCGTGCCGTTTGTGCGCATTGATTGTGGTTTTTGTACCGATTACCACAAACCCACCGATACACCGGACAAAATCAATTATCAACTGCTTACGAAGCAAACGCAACTTGCTTTTTTGACGCTGTGGAATATGGCCAATAAATAGTGATGTGGGTAAATTTAAACCACAAAGGTTGAAAATCAGGTTTTTTTGACTACCTTATCAGAAACATTTGTAACTGCGTTTTTCGTATAAAATTATTTTTAACTGGTCAAAATTAAATACATGCCTATCAGACATACGCGCAACGGAATGTTTTGCGCGGCCCTTTTTTTTTGCTTAAATACTGCTACTGTGTTTGCCGGTGTGCGCAACAGCCGGGTTGATAGCATAAAAAACTTGATGGGTATAGCTACGGGTACCCAACAGCCGGCAGATACCGTTACTGCAAACCGGCTAAACAAACTGGCTGCCGACTACTTTCAATCCAATCCGGATAGCGCATATTATTATGGACAGAAAGGCATCGAGTTATCCCGCAAAATAAAGTACAACGAAGGGGTGGCCAATGGCTTGCTGCAAACCGGGCACGTAAATTATTTTAAGGGGAGGTCGGAAAAGGCGCAACAAAATTTTGACGAGGCAATAGGTATTTTTAAACAGTTAAAAAATTATAAAGGCCTTGCCAACTGCTACGTATCGCTGGGCCGAATGTATACCCTTCTTGCCGATTATAAACAGGCACTTATTTACTTAAACCAGGGCCTGGTTATAAATAAACAAATAAAAGACGATAAAGGGCAGGCGGATAACTACAAAAATATAGGGGTAGTATATTACAGCCAGGGCGAGCTTTCTAAGGCACTTGATTTTTACTACAACGGGCTGTTTATTGCGGTTAAGAACCATTATAACGGCCCATCGGCAGAGTTATATAATGATATAGGGCTGGTTTTACAAAATATGGAGGTATACCCCAAAGCTTTGGAGCATTATCAAAAAGCGCTCAGCCTATTTAAGGGTACAAAAAATTATCAAGCCATTGCTACCGTTAACGAAAATATTGGAGAGGTGCTGCTGGCCCAGGGCGAATACAAAAAAGCCATCGGCTACCTTGCCAGTTCGCTAAAAGTAGCCAAAAGCCAGGGTGATATTGATGGGCTATGCTCCCTTTATACCGACCTTGGGCTGTGCTTTGCCCATCAGGGTAAAGATGCACTGGCTATCAATTATTTAGATACAGCGCTACAAATATCAAGCAAGTACAAGTATGTTTATAACCAAGCTTATACTTTAATAGGGCTTTCAACCGTTTATAACCTCCAAAAAAAATATAGCCAGGCATATCAGCATGCCATTGCCGGGCAGGGCCTTGCCCTTAAGTTGGGCAATTTGGCAATCCGGGCCAATGCGTCGTTACAGTTGAGTAAAACGCTTGCCGGGTTGGGTAGGTACAACGATGCATACAAGTACTTAAATCAGTATATGGAAATGAAATCCAAGCTGAAAAACAACGAAAGCATCCAAAAATTAACATCGTACAATTACGGGCTTGATTTTGCCAATAAAGAACAACGCCTGCAGGAGCAGCAGCGAGAGCAAACTTT
Source organism: uncultured Mucilaginibacter sp. (assembly GCA_965649995.1). Lineage (GTDB taxonomy): Bacteria > Bacteroidota > Bacteroidia > Sphingobacteriales > Sphingobacteriaceae > Mucilaginibacter. The sequence continues at coordinate 4,413 of CBFGNE010000140.1, read as the reverse complement.
ATTATATCAGCAAAAAATTTCGAGCCAGCGCTCGCTGAACATCATCTTCGGTATTATCATATTGGCAATGGTGATAATTTTGGTAAACTATTACCGCCAAAAGCGGGCACAGCAAAAAATAAATGCTAAGCTGGAAGAAAAGAATAAAGAAGTATTACAACAGAAGATTAGCCTTGATGACCAGACATTTAAATTAAACGACCTTAACAAACTAAAAGACCGGCTGATATCCATATTGGCACATGACCTGCGCGCGCCGCTAAGCACGCTGCGGGGCATATTTGATTTATTGCAGGACGATACGATTACCCACCAGGAGATGCTGGATATGATACCAGGCGTATTGAAAAAGCTCGAATACACATCCGACTTTTTAGACACGTTGCTTTTTTGGATAAACAGCCAGATGGAAAGCTTTGTAAGTTCGGTAACCACTTTCTCGGTAAAAGATGTCGTTCGGTATGAGGTAGACAACTACCAGGATGCTGCACTGCAAAAAGGTGTTACGCTTACCGACCGCGTACAGCCAGGGCTGAATGCGTCTGCCGATCCTAACTCCATCAGGATAGTTATCCGCAATCTCATCACTAACGCTATAAAATTTACCGGTAAGGGCGACACGGTAACAGTATCTTCGGAAATAATTGATGACGAAATGGTGCTGATAAGAATAAAAGATACCGGGGTGGGTATGCCGGCAGAACAAGCCAATAAACTATTTAAAAGTAAGGTAGACAGTAAAACCGGAACCAATAACGAGCTGGGTACCGGTATGGGGCTTTTATTTTGTAAAGACCTGGTAGAAAAATGCCATGGTCAAATTTGGGTAATCAGCGAACCTGGTGTTGGGACGGAGTTTGCATTTAATATACCAATGCATCCGATGCCTGCTATAGCGTAGCAGGAAGCTCGAATTGGAGTTAAACGTCCACCGTATCGGCAGGGAAGTTTAAGTAGAAAATGGTGCCCACGCCAATGTTGCTCTCAAACCAAACTTTTCCACCGGCATTTTCAATAGAGTTTTTTACAAACGCCAATCCGAGCCCGGTGCCCGAGCTTTTTGTAGTAAAATTTGGCTCGAATATTTTATCGCGCATGTTCTCTGGTATGCCGTTGCCATTATCTTTTATGGTAAGCAACACGTTTTTACTGGTCACCAAAAAGTTTATCTCTATAATGCAACGCCTATCGGCAGGGGTTGCCTCTATGGCATTTTTAAGCAGGTTATTAAAGCAACGCAGCAACTGGTCGCGGTCGGCACTTACAAAAAAGGGAGCTACCGGTGGCATCATTATAATGTTTACATTATCTATCTGTTTAAAAATAGTTACGGCCTGCCCCAGCATTTCAAATATGTTTATCCTTTCTATCTTGGTATCCGGCATCTTTGCAAAGGCGGAAAACTCGGAAGCGATGTTAGAAAGGCTTTCGATCTGCTCGACGAATGACTTGCTAAAACGCTCAAATTTTTGGTCGAATTTTGGGTCCTTGTCTTTCCACGATTTGTCAAGCAGCTGCAACCCCAGTTTTAAAGGCGTAAGCGGGTTTTTAATTTCGTGCGCTACCTGTTTGGCCATTTCCCGCCAGGCTGTTTCCCGTTCGGATTGTGCCAGCTTATGCGCACTGTTTTCAAGCGCGGCAATCATATTGTTATACTCTTTTACCAACGCCCCAATCTCGTCGTTCCGGTTCCATTTTATGGGTTCGTTCTTCTTACCGTAAATGGTTTTGCTGAGGTTATACTGGATAAAGTTTAATGGCGCGGTAATTTGCCGCGCAATAATAACCGCAAACAGCCCTATTGCAATAAACACCAGGGCGTACACATTTATCATGATATTCAGCAACGAGCCTATCCGCTCGGTATAATCGGTAGCGTTCGAAAAATAAGGAAGCTGTAAATAAGCGATGGTTTCGTGTTTCGAATTCCTGAGCGGGGCATAGGCGGCTTTGTAAGTTAGTTTGGATATGCGTTCCTCGTTCACAAACTCCGATTTTTGTTGGTCCTTTAAAGCAATATAGGCCCGCCCATTCATTCGTGGTGCCAGCAGGCTGTAATCGTAAATTTTGGGTTGGGTAGACACAAGAAGTTCTCCGCTGAGGTTGTAAAGGGCTAGGTCGGTTGAATAGTTTTCAGCAAGTTTATCAAATGCCGCACGGTTGGCATCATTTACGCTGCTTACATAATCGTTTATCGGCCCCTTTTCCAACACCTGCGATATTTGCGTTATTTTAGTTCGGATATCTTTATCCTGTTGCGACTGATATTGCGTGCTTATGGAAACAAATGTGATAATGCCCACCAAAACCAGCGTTATGACAACGGCAAATATCATGGAGAACTGTATGCGGGTTTTGTATAATATCCTGTCGGGGTTTATTTTAAAGCTCCAGTTAATGCGGTTATTGTTTATGTTGAATATTTTCACTTTTCTCCACAAAAACCGCACAAATACCACCAGCGAGCCAAATACCAGTAATACCACAAAAAAGAAGGTAAGCGCGGTAATAATTGATGCCGCCGTATTTTCTTCCTTGCTTACTACAATGAGGTTGCGGTTGCTTGGTTTGTATAAAAGGTGGCTATAGTTGGTAAAACGCCCCAGCCAGTTCGCCTCGTCGCCCGAGGTGGATTGCATGGTGTATTTTTTCAGCTCGCCTTTAAACCCTTTATTAACCACACTGTACACGTAATTGCCGCTTTGGCCAACCAGTAAATTATCGGCATAAAAAGCATAGGAGTACTCTTTAAATTCCTCTTCCGGCTTGTCATTCTTATCAATAAGCAGCTCGGGGAATGTGCCGGTAGCAAGCTGAGGCCGGGCCTTTAGTTCAATAACGATGGTACCAAGGCTGGTTTTGCCGTCGATTACCGGGAGTATGGCGAAATAGCTTTGAAACCCGAACGACTCGTTTTCCCGGTAAAAAAAATCCGAAACCTTAAACGAGCTATAAACCACCATATCCTTAAAGACATCCAACGAGTAGCTTTTATCAGCAGAGATGGGTTGGTCGTTTATGTCAAACTCATGTATAGTAAAATCGTATTTAGAAAGATACCTGTCAAAGTATAGTTTTTGAAGCCGCGCGGTTAAATAATCATTGGTGTGCTCGCCGTTTTTAAAGTATTGTACAATTGCCGGCTCTTTTACAATGCGTTTTTCTATCTTTTTAAACAGGGTATCGGCAGTAACATCATCGGGCAACTCCAGCCGCTGTATCAATACACGGCGGGTTGCCTCCTCTTTTTCTACTTCAAACCGGTTTAGTTTTACCGACGATATAACCGCACACACCAGCACGATTAAAATAAAGGAGCCGGATGTGAAGCGGGGGATGCCGGAACGGGACATGTATCCACCTATCAAAACAACAAGCCCTCCCAACAGATAAAAAACAGTAAATTCCTGATAAAACCCTACCGAGACTGTAATAGCAACGACGCCAAAAATAAATGCAGCAGCCTGGTGTTTTATGGGGATATCGAGCTTAAGGCATATAGTTAAGGCCGTCTCGGTAAGCAATACAAAAATTAAGAAGCTAAAGCAAAGCATTAACACGCCTATCATGCTGTATACCGATAAGTTGAGGACATTATTTACGTCGAAGCTGATTTTGGAGTTGATAACCAAGCCCTGAAAAAGGTTAAGCAAGCTGGCTGCCGTGCCCATTAAAACAATAAAACAGGCTAAAAACGCAATGTAGCTAAGCGCTTTGCCAGGGGCGGCTTTAATTAGTTTGCTGCGCTGTGTATACAAATACGATACAAACCAACAGATAGCAAGGATGTTGATACAAAGGTCGCCCAGGGAAGGGTAAACATAACTGGAGCCGTACAGTTGTGGGCTGAAAAGTTTTAAGGGCTGCGTAAAGGCGGGCCAGCCATAATGCAGGTTTACAAAGCGGAATGATATAATAAAAAGGGCCAATAAAAGTAACGATAGGTATGTAAGCCCCCTATTGGCAAGAAAGGTTACTAAAACATGTATAAGCGTATAAAGGCAAAGCATGGCCAGCACCCATAAAGATAACTCGAAATAAAAAAAACGGTTATTAACCTCCCCTTTGATAAGCTTGACCGAAAAAAGGTATATGTTTTTAACATTATGCACGGCATAGATGCCTTTATCAGTAAAATCGGCTATCTCTATATTGGTGTCGTTTGTTAGGTTTGTTGCGAACGTATTTTGTAAATACTTGTTTTGAAAGCCATAGTGGTTTTTAACGGGGATAAAAAATAAGGCCGAAAACTTCCCGTTAGATTTTTTGATAACCTCGTAATACCCATTGTCGTAATTGATAAAAGAGCAGCCGTCCTTAATCCGTTCGGGGTTTCTGGGGATAATTTTTGCGCCGCTCCAAAAATTAAGTTTGCCATTATTTAAGGTGATAAGCCAAATGCTTTTGTTTAGC
>CBFGNE010000139.1:0-7691 GCA_965649995.1 uncultured Mucilaginibacter sp. | reverse complement strand
GCACTTCGCGGGTTTGCATGCCAATAAATGTAAAAACAAGCGTTGCTTGCCCGGCGGGCAGCAAAATGGAGAAAGCGCCTTTGGCATCTGATACTACCCCGGCGGATGTGCCCTTTAACGCGATGGTAACGCCGGGCAAGGTTATTCCCTGCTGATCTGTTACTACACCGGTAACCTGCCTTTGCTGCGCCCGCGCTGTTGCGGCAACCAAGCAAAGGAAAATTACACACATCATAGTTGCGTAAATTGTCCTCATAAATTTTGAATTGGTTTATGAGGGCAATATTAGCGGTGCAAGTGCAGTACACTAGTCCACTATTTATTCATTTAGGTACACAAAAAGGCGCTCAGTTACTTAAAAAAGAGCTTTTTTGTAATATTATCCGGCATTTACTAAGCCAAGGGCGAATAATGCCGCTTTATAACACTTATCATAGCGCCTCCTACTAAATTCCCCTTTTGCCAAACTGTTCAACGGCGTAGTGTGCAGCCCTTGCTGTAAAGGCCATGTAGCTAAGTGATGGGTTAACACAAGATGAAGATGCCATAAAAGAGCCGTCGGTTACAAATACATTTAATGCATCCCAAACCTGGTTGTGTTTGTTCAAAACCGAAGTTTTTGCATCGTGCCCCATACGTGCCGAACCCATTTCGTGGGTTGCGCCCATTACGTTTCGGCGTACATAACCCTTAACATCTTTTAACCCGGCAATTTCCAGCATTTCAACTGCATCATTTTGAGAATCGACATCCATTTTCCGTTCGTTATCTCCAAGTTCTGCGTCGACAGATAGTGTAGCAAGCCCCCATTTATCCTTTAGGCTTTTGTTAAGTGTCAATTTATTTTCGTGGTAAGGCAGCACTTCGCCAAAGCTTTGTATCGACATATTCCACTCGCCCGGTTCGGTTAAAGCGTCTTTAATGCTGGCACCGATGCTGAGTTCCGCTATGCCGCGGCTCCAACTGTCGCGCCCTGCTTGCCCCTGGTAGCCAAAACCCCGCAGGTAATTACGCTTATCGCCAAAAAGGTTACGGTAACGCGGAACGTAAATTCCATTTGCCCGCCTGCCGAAGTAATAGCTATCCTCATACCCCTCTACCCTGCCATAGGCACCGCCGCCCACATGGTGGTCCATAATATTATGCCCCAGTTCGCCACTACTGCTTCCCAGCCCGCCGGGCCAAATATCTGTGGCCGAATTCATCAATATCCAAGCGCTGTTAAAAGTGGATGCATTAAGAAAGATAATGTTTGCAGTAAACGTATACGTTTGGTTGGTTTCCGAATCGAGCACCTCAACGCCGATGGCTTTTTTTGTATCCCTATTATATAACACCTGCGTTACTATAGACCATGGCCTAACGGTAAGGTTGCCAGTTTTAAGCGCAGCAGGTAATGTTGCCGATTGCGTACTGAAATATCCGCCAAAAGGGCAGCCTAATGCACACCGGTTGCGGTACTGGCAATTGGTACGCCCGTTTATTGGCTCAGTTAAATTGGCTGTGCGCCCGATGATCATGCGCCTGCTATCCTCGTAATACTTTTTTATCCGCGCTGCAACATCTTTCTCAACGGCATTCATTTCCATAGGTGACAAAAACTGCCCGTCGGGCAGTTGTGGCATATGCTCCAATGAACCACTTATGCCCGCAAAGCGTTCTACGTAATCGTACCAGGGCGCTATATCTTTATACCGCACCGGCCAGTCGATGGCTATGCCTTCACGCAGGTTGGCTTCGTAATCAAAATCGCTCCAGCGGTAACTTTGCCTGCCCCAAAGCAATGAGCGCCCGCCCAACTGATAGCCGCGTTTCCACGCGTAAGGTTTAACCTGGGTGTAAGGGTTATCTTTTTCGTTTACCCAAAAATCAGCGTTCGATTCATTTAACCCGCCGCTTTTGTACAGCAGGGGCTGCTCTTTCGCGGCCGCCCGCGTACCCTCATTGCGATGCGGGAACTCCCACGGGGCTTTGGTTGATGTAGCATAGCCTGTTATATGTTCTATATTCCGCCCGCGCTCCAGCATTAATACTTTCAACCCTTTTTCGGTGAGTTCTTTAGCCGCCCACCCGCCAGAAATACCCGAACCTACTACAATGGCGTCGTAATGATTATTTTTCATAGGGTAGGGTTTTAACCTTGCCATAGTCCAACGGAACATTGTTACTCATTGCATATTTTATCCCTGCCAAAATGTGCGCTAAGTATAAAGGGTCGGTATAAGATTCGGCGCGGTGGCCAATGGCAGTGTAGAATGCCCTGCCACCATCAAACTCGTGGTACCAGGCCAGCGGGTGGTATTTGCCATGTTTACCACCCTCGTAAGTTGTTTCATCCGCAGTAAGCAATACATGCACACCTGTCGGGATTTGCCTGAAATTGTACCATTCGTCTACGCGTTGCCAGCGGGTTGGTAAATGTTTTGTGGCGGCATTATTTTTATCGGCCACTATTACTATGCCCTTTTGCTCTTTAGGGTGGTCTGTAAAAACGGCACCTACTAACTGCCCGTACCATGCCCAATTTTTATTGGTTGTTGAAGCAGCGTGGATACCTATATACCCGCCGCCGGCCTCAATATACCGCTTAAAGCTGATCTGTTGCGCAGTATCCAGCACATTGCCGCTGGGGCTTAAAAAAACAACTGCTGCATACTTTTTTAGGTTATCATCAGTAAACAAAGCGTTATTGGTTGTGGTATCTACTCCAAAGCCGTTTTCGGCACCCAGTTTTTGAATGGCGGCAATGCCGTTTGGTATAGACTGGTGGTGGTAGGTTACCGTTTTACTAAAAACAAGCACACGCTTTTGGTTTTGCTGCGCCATGCCGCTAAGTTGCAAGGACGCGAACGACATCAGCAATAAAATATTCTTCATAAAATTCAATTAAACTTCTTTGTTGTAATAGGCGCGTTCCAGTACCTGCCTGGCCTCGCCATCGGGGTCAATTTTCACTTCACAAGTATTGTTAAACACCATCATAGCGCCATTTTGCTTGTTAAAAGATGACCAATTGGGCAAGCCAGGGTGATTGGGGTTACCGCTACGGGCAAAATTTATCCAGGCCATGGCCATTTTATTGGCTAATGCTTTTGCGGCGGGGCTGCTGCCTGTGTAGTTTTCGCATTTATCCGTATTACCAAACGCGAAAGGTATTTCGCTGCAATGGAAGGCCCTGGGCCGCCCGGCTAATTGAGGTGTGTGCCAGGCAAACATATAAAGGTAAGCCGGGGCTGCGTTTTGCGCAGCCTTACGTTGTGCCTGTAAAAATGCCATCGGGTTTTGCGCACTCAGGAAAGATAATATTTCTGCCGGCTTGGTCGTGGGGTGCACCTTACGCATGGCATCGTATATAATTAAGCCTTTTGTGGGGTATTTTGCCAATATCTTTTCTTTTAATTCTGCTTCGCTGACATTTTCCATAGCGGGGTTATCAATACTGGCCGATGCTTCGTTGCGGGTTGTACCCACCATAAACGAAACATTGGCGGCAATGTCCGGTGCAGTTGGGTCGAACGGGTGCTGCGGCAGAACTAACCCATCCACTACCGGCTGTAGCCCTGCCCTGCCAACACCGGCGGGTACACTTCCTCCAATTTTCTTTTCGGCAGCAGCCGTAGCAGCGATAATATCCAAAGCTGGTACGTTATGGATATCGGCTATGTTCGATTGATCTATCCGAAGTTCTGCCAGAATTAACGCAGCAAGTTTTCTTGAATAAGCCGGTGTTGCCACCTGTACAATAGAATTACTTTGCGATATAGCCCGATGGAACAACCCTTTGGCCGCAGGCATGGCCATGAGCGTGATCACCTTGGTGCCGCCACCCGATTGCCCGAATATGGTAACGTTGTTTTTGTCGCCGCCAAATTTGCCAATATTATCCTTCACCCATTCCAGCGCAGCAACAATATCAAGCATGCCCACATTGGCAGACTTAGCGTATTTATCGCCATAGGCTGAAAGATCGAGGTACCCGAAAGCATTTAACCGGTGATTTACCGATACCACTACCACATCGCCCAGGTGGCAAAGATTCTCGCCATCATAAGATGGATGCTCCTGGCTGCTGCCTGTAGTGAATCCCCCGCCGTGCATCCAAAACATAACCGGGCGCTTTTTGCCATTGTTTATCCCCGGCGACCACACGTTTAACCGAAGGCAATCCTCGTGGTGCAAACCATCAATCCATTGGTATAAAAAACCGTATTCGGGCGAAAACCAGCCAGTGTTTTGCTTTTGAGGGCAAATAGGCCCATAAACCAAGGCATTTTTTACACCCTGCCATTTCGCAATCTTTACAGGCGGCATAAAACGGTTGGCGCCACCCGTACTTTCTGCATACGGTATGCCTTTAAAAGTGAATATTTTATTGCGCGTGTAGCCTTTCACTTTGCCCGCCGTAGTTTCTACCACAGCGTCGGTTGGCGATGCTACAACGCCGCCTTCCGCATAGGGTTTTAGCGGTGCTGCAAATGCCTTATTTGGTAAGCCGGTTGCTAAACCAGCCGCGGTTGTGAGTAAACCTATTTTTTGCAGGAAACCCCGCCTGTTATTTTCCATCATGTTTATTTGGTTAATGACGCTAAAGTTTTCGTGAATATGTTTTGATAGAAGGCCGCCAGTTCTTCGCGCCAAACGCGCCACTCGTGGCCGCCGGGCATGGTAAGGTTTTTAAATTTGATGCCTTTTTTGGTAAGCGTATTAGCCAATACCCCATGCCCTGGAAAACGTGGATCGTCCTCGCCGCAGCCTATCCAAAGCAGACCAAGTTTTTGGTTTAACGTTGCATTCATTATACCCGGCAATTCCTTGTCCATATCAAAATCCTTGTCGCTTAATGTGCCCGAACTAAATTCGCCTATCCAGCCAAAGGTTTTAAGGTTTCTCAATCCCATAATAAAAGCCTGCCCGCCTCCCATAGATAAACCGGTGATGGCGCGGTTGCCCCTCCCTGTTTTTACGCGGTAAGTTTTCTCTACCAGCGGTATTACGTCGTGCAGCAATTCGTCCTCCAGTAATTTTACGCCCTCGGGGGTGCTGCCGCCTGCCCAGGTACCGTCGGTAAGCCCGTTGGTCATTACCACTATCATGGGCATAGCTTTTTTCTGCGCAATAAGGTTATCCAGTATGGTATTTGCACGGCCAGCTGGCTGGCTCCAGCTACTTTCGCTATCGCCGCCGCCGTGGCGGAGGTATAGTACCGGGAAACTTGCTTTTGGCTGCGTGTAATACTGCGGTGGCAGGTAAATGTAAACACCGCGGTTACGCTTCAGCGACGACGACCTATAACTATGGATGGTAAGCGTACCATGCGGTACATCCTGTACTTCATCAAACCGTGGCGGGCTACCGGGCACCTCTACAATGCTGCTGTAAATTTCGGTACCAATTTTTACCGTGGGGTTTTTCATGTCTAAAGTAGCTGCCCCATCAACCAAGTATTGGTAAGAATAAATACCTGACTTAACAGGACTAATAGTAAGTACCCAGGAGTTATCGGTATCTCTTGCCATAGCTTGCGGCTTTACATCCCATTCGCCAAACTGCAGGTTTACTTTGGCAGCATCTTTTGCTTTGGTGCGGAAAGTGATACTGTTATCCTTATTCACCACGGGCGAAAAGGGCGGCTTGGGCGGTCCGTACCATCCTTTTGTGCTATAGGTATTTATAGGTTGCTGCGCCATTGCCGAAAAACAAACTCCGATAATTAACAGCAGTGTGCTGCCATATTTAAAACACTTCCTCATTTTATTATCAATAAAAATATTACCAAACATATGTACCTACCGCACCGCTATACAAGCCGGCCGCGGCCGTTTTACCATTTATAGTGATATTGAATTTTTGTAAACGGCTCCCCACATTCACCACTATCATTACCATTTTGCCCCCGGGCGTTTTAAAAACCACGTTGGGCAGGTTGGGTAACGAATTTGAACTCACCCGCACCGAACCCGGCCTTACAAATTTTGAGGCGTGTGCCACGGTATAGTAGGCAATATTTTTAATGAACTTATCGCCATCTATAGTGATTGCACCCTGGCAAATGGGGCAGCCCCCGCTATCGGTATGCGGATCGAAGTTTACATCGGCAGCCAAATTCCAAAGGATAACATTTTTGCTCCAGTTATTGGTTGCGCCAATAATGAGGCGTTCCACCGGCACGCCAATGGTAACGGCATGGCGTTCTATCACCATCTGTTCGGTGAAGTACAGGTTCTTATCCGGGTAGGCATCATGCACTTTGCTCATGGCCTCTATTTTACCGGCGTACAGGTGAAAGCCCGAACCGTCTACGTATTGCGCGGCTTCCGGGTCGGCGAGGATGCTGGTTGCATACTCCGGCGTATCGCAATTATGATCAAACAGCACAATTTTTGTTTTGATACCTGCCGATTTGAATGCCGGGCCCAAGGCAGTTTTAATAAACGCTGCCTGCTCCTCTGCAAACATTTGCAGGCTTGGCGTATTGCGGTCGTTCAAGGGTTCGTTCTGTATGGTGATGGCATCAATTGCAATGCCCTGCGCCTGCATTGCCTTAATGTATTTTACAAAATAGCTGGCGTAGGCCTTATAGTATTCGGGTTTTAACTTGCCGCCTTTGATGTTGTTATTGGTTTTCATCCAGGCGGGTGCCGTCCATGGCGATGCCAGTATTTTTATATTTTTATTAATGGCGAGTATCTCCTGCATTACCGGCACCACTTCGTTGAGGTCCTGCGAAAGGTTGAATTTTTTTAGCGAAGGGTCGGTTTGCCCCTCTGGCAGGTCATCATAGGTAAACACGCTTTGGTTAAGATCTGATGCACCAATGCTAAGCCTGATATAACTTACGCCGATATTGTTACCATCTGATGAAAAAACATCTTTCAGCAACGCTGAGCGCGCAGACGGGGTCATTGCTTTTATCAATTGCGCACTGCCGCCGGTAAGGGCAAAGCCAAAGCCATCTATGGTTTGGAAGGTTTTAAATGGATCGATGTGGATAGTTTGTTCCGCAAGGGTATCCGTAGTGAAGGGGATGGTTTTATCCTGAAGCTGAAATTTACTGAGCCTATCTGTAGTGGTAAGCCAAAGGCTTGCGTTTTGCGCAAAACCCGGCTGCGGTAGCAAGGTAATAAAAGCGACATAGAGGGTAAGCAGCCGAAGTAGATTTTTTATAAAATGCATGTTGTAATTGGTTTGTAGCAATAATAGCCTAAACTGCTATGTTGTCTGGTGTACATATGTATCAATTTAATGTACTCCGTTATAGTATTATTAAAATTAGCCCTATTTGCACCATAAGGGCATTTATCTATATAACATTGTTGTTACTCAGGTTTTAGTTGCCCGAATTGATTTTGCAGGACAATTAAAGGGCTGGTGTACTTCGCCTGGTCAATGGCATTTTCTTTACTGTTGCTATCCAAATTATTATAAGAACAACTGCCCAGCGCTACATCCGGGTAGCCATCGCCGTTGTAATCGTTCACGTCCATAGTAAGCCATTTACCATAGTTGGCAATAGGTAGCTGGTGTGGTTGAAACTTAAGCCCAAAAGATTGCTCCAGGTAAACAAAGCTTTGTTCGGTTTTGCCTTTTGCAGTAAAAAAAGCTAGGGCAACAATGTCCGTACTTCCGTTCTTTTTAAAGTCCGCCAATATTGCTTTAGTACAGCCATTCATGTGGTAAAAGTATTTTTGGGC
>CBFGNE010000138.1:0-7709 GCA_965649995.1 uncultured Mucilaginibacter sp. | reverse complement strand
GTACAGGCTTGTTTGTGGCTACCGCCAAATGATATTGTTTGTATGATGCGGATTCGGTAGAGTCGGCAAAAACAGCACACAGATTGTTATGAAGCATTTCGGTTTTAGTTTTTTGCAAAACCTTCTCGGCCATGTTGTTCCAATAGTTCACTACCCAGTTTTTGTCTACTGCAAAAAAGGCGTCGCCAATACTCTCCAATATCACATTGCGTTCCTCTAACGCCGCCTTGGCGTTAATTTGCGCCTTTAAACGGGCATCAATGTCCTGAAAACTGCCATAAACCCTTACGCATTCGCCATCCACAAATTCCGGCTCGCCCACCACCCTTACCCAGCGTATATTGCCCTTTGCCGTAACAATCCTTAGCTCTACATCGGTAGAAGTTCCCTTGTTTATCGAGTCCGACATTAACTGAGTGATGGTGTCTCTATCAAAACCCTCGAGGTAAAAGTTAATACCCGTTTGCATGTCGGGTTCAAAATTCTGCTCCACTTCATGAATCTGTTTGGTTATTTTAGACCAATAGAGCGTTCCTTTTCTTAGGTCAATTTCCCAGCCACCTACCATTGCCAGGCTGGTAACTTTATCAAGCAGGGTTTTAAGTTCTTTTTTATCTGTGATGTCTTTTCCTACTGCAAAAATAAGGCCCTCTTCGGAAGAGTTGCTGGCTGTCCATGATAGCCAAATCACTTTACCGGATTTGGAAACAAACCTGTTTTCGAAATAGAGGGTTTGCTTTTGCCCGATAAAGCTTTTTAATCGTTTTCTGCTGGTTTCAAGGTCGTCGGGATGAAGAAGGTCGGCCAAGGTTTTAGATAGCAACTCCTGCTCCGAATATTCCAATAAAGCACTCATCGCCGGGTTCACCTTTTTAAAGCGGGCATCAGTGCCTATTATGGACAGTATATCGGGGGCGAAATTAAATGCCTGATTTAGTTCCTGCTCCAGCTGCTTCCTTTTTATTTCCGCGCCAAAACGGGTGCCAAATTCCGAGAATAAGGTTATTAAATTATCGTCGGCAAATTCATCGGCACCCAATCCCAGTAAAAGTGCGCCAATGGCCAAATTGCCCGATAAAAGGGGTATAGCATATGCCCTTTTTAAGCCTGCTTCTTTTGCTGCATCGCGCCTAAAAAACTCCTCTTTTGTATCAAGATTATCCCAAAATTGAATTTTATTGGTTGCCCAGGCGGCACCTGGCAAGCCCTCGCCTTTATTAAAACTTCTTATTTGTTGCGTGCCTTTGTAAAAGGCCCGCATTGCTTCGGTATGCGCAACCACCGAGGTTACATTGATTTTGTTTTTATCGGCCCCAATCAACCAAATTTCGGCAAGTTTAAAATTGCCGAAACTAACCAAACGCTCCAGTAATTTATTGAGTAACACAGGCAAGTCGCCGCATTCGTTAAATAACAGGCTGATGTTAGCTAATAGGCTTGCCTGTAGCTCCTCATTTTTACGAATGGTTATATCGCGTTCTACCGAAATCCAATGCGTATACCAACCATTTTCATCTGCAACCGGCGTAAGCGTAAAATTTATCCAAAACTCTTCGCCATTTTTTTTATAGTTGATCAACGTTGCGTCGCAAGGCTCCCATCTAAGTAGCAGCTTACTTATGCGGGCCAGTTCTTCCTTATCTGTTTTTGGCCCTTGCAAAATGCGGGGTGTTTTGCCTATAACTTCCTCCGGCGAGTAGCCCGTCATTTTTGTAAAGGCCTCGTTTACGTATAAGATACGCGGCCCTGGTTCATCAAAGGGTTCTGCTTCTGTAATTAATATCGAATCGTTTGTATGGGTGATCACCGACTCTAAAAGTTTCAGGTGGTGCTCTTCCTTCTTTTGCCTCGTGATATCCCGGATAAACATAGATATACCACCAAGGGATGGGTAAACCCGGTTTTCTTGCCAGCGTTGTTCCGCCGGGTAAAACTCTTCGTTGCAAACATGTATTTTTTCGTTAAGGGCGGTTTGTATAGCGTGATAGGTTGCTGTGCCTTCCTGGCCCGGAAAAACATCCCAAATATGTTTGCCAATCATTGCCGTATGATCAAGCCCTACCATTTTGAGCATCTGTTTATTAACATACGTATAGCACAAATTTTCATCAAGTGCTATAAAACCGTCGGTCATGGTGTCCAGCAACCCACTTATTTGCTCCGACTGCTTTCTAAATTCTAATTCTATTTTTTTTTGAGCCGTTATCTCAGAAAAATTGCAAACTATCGCTGCTATGCCGGGCTCATCAAACATATTGGTGAAAGTGGCCTGCAGCCAGATGTAGTGGCCACCGGTTTGCAGTAGCCGGAAGCTGCAACTTTGAGGAAGCCCCCCATCTAAAACACCAAGCAGTAAAATATTAACATATGCCTGGTCATCAGCATGTATTAAACTTACAATTGATGCATCCGGTAAGGTTGTGCTCCTCCATCCATTTATCTTTCGGGCAGAAACGCTGCCATATATCACCGTGAAGGATTCGTCCAACAGCAAAAGGCCGAAATAACTATTTTCCAATAGCTTTTCGATACGCGCATCGGTGCTCATGAGCCTTTGTTTTATCATGCAATCGTTTCGGCAACATTAATTACTGAAGCTTAAATGGGGAGTTAAGCTTTTATTTCAAATCAGAAAAATAGTAACGGTTTATAAATGTAAGCCTACCAGGCATTAAGGAACTGATTTAGCTTAAACCCGTAGGGCCTAACACTTTATCTCGTTCCGAAATACGTATTGTGTTTACATGCTTTTGTACGGATAGTACAAACAAAGGTTGTTTATTGTTTAAATCCGGCCATCACTTTATGGCACGACGGATGGCCGCATCCGTAATATCCGCCATAATTTTATATCCGGCAACATTAGGGTGCACGCCATCGGTAGTTAATTCGGCTTTTTGGCCGTTGCGGCCGTCGGCAAAGGGGGTAAAATAATCAAGCAAGGTTAAGTTATTGGAGGCGGCAAAATCTCTGATCATCTTGTTAAGAGCGATGATTTTGCCTGCGGGCTCGAGCCCTTTGCGCCAGGGGTAATCATAAACGGGCAAGTATTCGCACAGTATCACTTTAATATGGTTTGCCTTTGCCAGCTCTGCCATCGAACGTATATTATCCATAATACGTTCCAGGGTAACATGCCCTTGCGAGCCCGCAATATCGTTACTCCCTGCCAGTATAATTACTGCGGCGGGGTGCAGGTTGATCACATCTTGCCTAAACCGCAAGAGTAACTGGGGCGATGTTTGGCCGCTTACGCCCCGGTCTATATACTGTTTATTGTTAAAGTACTCGGGGACAGCCTTTTTCCATAGCTCAAAAATGGAACTGCCCAAAAACACTACACGCTTTTCCCCGGGCGAAGGTAACGGCAAGGCCCTGTTCTCCGCTTCGTAATGGCGCAGATCGGCCCAATCATCGCTAAAGTTTTCTTTTACCGCTTTTGTTTTAGCAGTATCGGGCGCTTGTTGGGCAAACAGCGTGGTTGACAGTAACAGCGCAGGTAACAACAAAGTGAATTTCATTTGTACAGGCTTTTGATGGCTCATCAAATCTACTGCATTTATAAAAAATAAGAAGTGTTTTTTCCATCAGATATTGCGCCGGATAATTGTTATATTAGGTACAAAAATCGCCTTATTATGAAACCCGCTAAGTTGATATTGCCCCTGCTGCTTTGTGCCGTTGCTTATGGCTTTAAAAACTCCCCAAAATCCGACAAATGGGAAACCTTGTTTAATGGGAAAGACCTGGCTGGCTGGGATACCTATATTGGCCCCGACCTTGACGATAAGGGTAACTTCATCTCGAGGATACCGGTAGGTTTAAATGCCGACCCCAGGAAAGTATTTACTGTTGTAAAGCAGGATGGCGACCGGGTTATACGTATCAGTGGCGAAAACTGGGGCGCCATATCCACAAAAAAAGAATATGCCAACTACCACCTGCAACTGCAATTTAAATGGGGCGCACTCACCTGGGGGCAAAAAAAGGGGCAGAAGATGGATAGTGGGTTGTTGTACCATTCGGTTGGCAAATATGGAGCAGATTATGGAGCGTGGATGCGGTCGCAGGAGTTTCAGATCGAACAAGGCAATAGTGGCGATTACTGGGGCGTTGCCGGAGGCATGGCGGATATACCGGTTATTAAACGCTACGAGAAAGATTATATATACAACGTTGGCGGCATGTTAAACACTTTTGGCGAAGGCAGCAAAACCGGGCGCCATTGCATAAAAGGCGGCGAAGCGGAAAACCCCAAAGGCGAGTGGAATACCCTTGACCTGTATTGCAACGGCGATACCAGCATACACGTTATAAACGATAAAGTAATGATGGTGCTCTATAACTCCAGGCAAATGGAGGGCGGGCAACCGCAGCCGCTCACCAAAGGCAAAATTCAAATACAGTCTGAAGGGGCTGAAGTTTATTATAAGGACATTAAGTTACAACCTATAGCCAGCTTACCGCCCGAGCTGGTTAAACAATAGTACTGGGCTCGCGGGTGCTTTCTGTTTCTTCGTACCTGTAATTATGCGCAGGGAAAGGCACTATAAATGTTTGCTCTACCCGCACCGAGCGTTTGAAATACGCTATCCATATTGCAGCGAAGAATATTTTCCGTACCATATCCGCAACGGCGCTGTCGCTTACGCCGCCATTTATGCCGGTGGCCAAAACCACGTCGGCCAGGGTTATCAACGCCACATAGGCATATAACCCGATGATGAATTTCGGCAGGATATCGCGTTTGTTTATTAGTAATGCAAAGCAGAAAACGGCGTAGCACAATAAAAAAACGTTACCAGCAGCCTCAAACGTAAACAATGCCTTAAAGGCGGCATCGTTGGTCCCTACAATATGCTTATTCCAGGTATTGAGGTCGAAGTAGTTGCCCGATATTAATGTATAGCAAACCAGTAGCGGGGTTACCGCAATGCCAATGGCTACTACCACCAGCCAACCGCCTATTGGCGTAAATGTGGCGCCGGGTTCAAATAAAAGCCCGCTGGTTTCGGTACGGTAAAGTTTTAATCCTAATAACCCCAGCCCTGCTGCCAGCAGTATGGCAAAAAGCAGCATCCAGTAGTTTAGCCTGAAGGGTATTTTACTGATATCAGGCGTATAGGTGAAACTATAGGTTAACTCACTATCCGATATTTGTTTGGCATCTGCGCGCGCCTCGTCAAGCTTGTTAACAGGTACAAAATCTTTTAAATTGCTGTATTTATAATCCAGTGTAAGCGTATCTGCCCGGGTTGAAATTTGCGAGGTAAATGTGTAGGCATCCCGCTTTATGTTGGTGGTCCGGCCGTCTATATTCCAGCCGGTGTTTAGCACCACATTGGCAACGCACTGCACGGTAAAGGGATCGCCGAGCGATACCGGCAACCTGGCATTATTGCTTATACTGGGCAACTGGTCGTTGATATAGGATGCATAAAACGATGCATAGTATTTCCCTTCTTCCTTATCCGGTTTAAAAAACTGGGGGATACGGTAATGCTCTATGGTGCTCAGTTCGTTTTTCTCCACATCGTCCTTTATCGTTATCGAGTCGGCAGCCGATTCAATTTTAGGGTAGCTTTTAGCATAGTAATCAAGATAGCTTTTTTCCGTCTCGGCCATGCTGCCCGAAGCCAGCCGGTCTCTTTGCCTGTCGGCCTGGTTTAAGGTATAGGTTGATATAACTTCCAATTCGGCCTGCCCCTTTTCATTTGTGGGCAGTATAAAGTTTTCGGTAAGTTTCATGCTCCCGGTTTTAGTGGGCGCTATAGCTGTTAGCATGTCATTGCCCGCCTTTAACACCAACCCTTTGCCATAGTTTGGGAAATAAATATTTGTGCCGGTTCCGCGCTGGTAAGCTATGGTAGCATCTACATAAACCGCCTTTTGGTTTATGGTTGCTACGCAAACCGCATGGTCGAAGACGGTGGGCGACGGGATATACTCGTCTAACTTTATGCCGGCATCGGTATTTATTAAAACCATATGCGCCTCAATTCCGTTGGCCATTAAAACCGAGGCCAGCAATAGGGCTTTGTCCTTACAATCGCCATAGCGCTGGTTGTAAACTTTTTCGGGCGTATTGGCGCGGTGCGAGTATTCGCCAAGCTCTATGCCCATATAGCGTACTTCATCCTGCACCATTTGCACAGCGCTGCGGAAGTATTTTTCTTTATTGCCCGCAGCGTCGGCCTTTAGCCGGGCAACCCGTGCTGCCAGATCGCCTTTTAAGGCAAAGGCCACTGGGTTCACTTTCAGCGCCCAGTCAACAACTTCCTGCCAGCTGCCATAATCGCTTATTTGTATATGGCTATAATTATCAAACCAGGCCGGTTGATTATCAGCATAAGGCGGAACAGTAGTTTGCAGCATATTCCACTCATAACATTTTAACCCGTTTTTATCAGATACGGCCCCGGCTGTTGCCTGGTTAAATAGCTTAAAATGCAATTTCCGTTCGGGCGAAACGAATAACGCCTTGTAAAGCTGCGCGTAGGGCGTGCCGCCTTGCAGGTACAGCTCATCGGTATATTTATTGCCAAATATTGGGTTGCGCCCTGTGATGGTAAAAGCGTATTCTATACGATCGCCTTTGCGGATATCATCCAGTATACAAAGTGCCGAAAAACTTCCCTGGTAAATAAAACGCGATAGGTCCTTTTCATCGGCGATAACTTTAAACGATTTTGGGCTGAGGCGGCTGGTTGGCTTACCATTGCGCCACACGGTGATATCGTGTACACTCAGCGTTTCGTAAGACGGGTCGAACGATATGGAAATTTGCGATCCGTTTTGTATACCTGCGCCCGATACTATTTCCCGGATCACATGCTTGTAATCAGCCTGCTTTTCAACGTGTATCTGCTCCTCAAAAAGCTGAAAAAAAAAGCCATTTTCAACCTGCCTTGATGGCAATTTCTTATCGGATATTTTAAAAGTACTGAGCCAGTTGGGCCGCGGGGAAATATGTACAGCAGGGGTACCGGCCTTTGCGGCAGGTAAATTACAAAGCAGCCACAAAACGCAGCAAACAACAATTAATAAGGGGCTCGATCTTTTACGCATACCAGCCCTGAAAATAACAAATCTCAAATTATTTACCAATAGTTTAAAAATTATTTTGCCGGGCGTGATGAGAAAGCCCGCGCTAAGGTCAAAAAATAAAACAAACATAATTGCTTCAGCCCTTGCTATTTAAAAACCTTATATTTATCATTGTGTTGTATTGACACATAGTCTTTTTTTGTGTTGATAGTAAACCAATTAAATAACACCAATTTCACGAATTGAGCGGATTTCACTAAGTGGTGATTTAACCACAGAGGGCGCGGAGTTTTGGCAGAGAGGCGCAGAGCTAAGGTTTTTTGGCTCTGATAATCGACGTTAAAACTTAACCGAATATAAATTCTCTGTGCGCCTCTGTGTTTTTCTCCGTGTAACTCTGTGGTTAAAAAAACGATAACCTCCATATATGAAAAGAAAATATCTCCTGCTGATCGCCATCCTCCCCGCCATTGCATCGGCACAAACCAAATACACCGAAAGCAAAAACGGCGATGTTGTAACCGTTGCCAATGCAGGCGGCCCAAAACTGGGCTACTCGGCAACATCCGGCGTTAAAGTTTTAACCGTTGGCGGGCTGGCCTTTAAAGACCTTAACAAAAACGGCAAGCTGGATAAGTATGAAGACTGGCGCCTGCCCGTTG
>CBFGNE010000137.1:0-7723 GCA_965649995.1 uncultured Mucilaginibacter sp. | reverse complement strand
CCTTGCGGCATATGCGCCGCCATAGTTAGGGAAACCGTAACCATAGTAGCCGTAGGCAAAGGGGCGGTACCAGCCATACCCAAAGCCGCCGTAATAGCCACCATACATAGGCGAGTAATAATAAGTTATTTTACTGCCACGGCCGGTAACTGTTGCATAGCCTACCAGCAGGTCGGGGTTTTGCTCGTTAATGGCGAGCCCTTTTTGCAGCAGGGCGGTTTTTGCCGCCTCTTGCAATTTACCGTTGCCAATTTCGGTAAGCGGGCGCCATTGCTTGCCACTGTCCCTTTTCATGGGTGCCCAGGCAAAGGTGCGGTAACTGCTTAAATTGGTTTTGTTTGCAGCTGCGGTATAGTAATTATAACTGCTGCAGGCCGACAGTACCGAAACAAACGTTACGGCCAGCATTAAATAGATATATTTTTTCATAGCAACACCTTTTTATTTATAAGTCTTAGACAAGGTAGCGGACAAAGGTTTAATGGGATAAAAAGTTTTTTTAGTTTCTCTTTAGTCACACGTCATTGCGAGGCACGAAGCAATCTCCCAATAGGACAAGCGGCTTGCAAAGCAGGCGACACAAAGCTTAGAGATTGCTTCGTACCTCGCAATGACGATGATTATTACCTTTATCCGAAATCCGAAATCAAGACAAATACTTCCCAACTATCGGCATTCTCCGCCCCATGCCAAATGCTTTTGGCGATACCCGTAGTATAGGTGGCGTTTGGTAGCGTTTATGCTCGGCAATATTTACCAGCCTAAGCACTTTACGTACTACCGCCTCCTCAAACCCAAGTTTTATGATCTCGGCAGACGAGCGCCTGTTGAGGATATACTCATACAAAATCGCATCCAAAATATCATATTCGGGCAGCGAGTCGGTGTCTTTCTGGTCGGGGCGCAGCTCGGCAGATGGCGGTTTTACAATGGTGTTTTCGGGGATGATCTCGCGGTGCTTATTGATCTCCCGCGCCAGATCGAACACCTGCGTTTTAAACACATCGCCTATAACGGATATGCCACCGCACATATCGCCATATAAAGTACCATAGCCCACCGCGGCCTCGCTTTTGTTGGAGGTGTTGAGCAGGATATAGCCAAACTTATTACACATGGCCATTAGCACCACCGCCCGGCTGCGCGATTGGATGTTTTCCTCGGCAATATTGAAAGGCAGGTTTTTAAATTGTGGGGATAAGGCGCTCTCAAACGATTCGGTAATTTTTGCAATGGCAACGGTTTCGCTTTTACAACCGAGGTTTTTTACTAAATCCTCAGCGTCTTTTATGGAATGGTCGCTGGAGAAGCGCGAAGGCAGCAGCACCGCCATTACATTCTCTGGTCCTAAGGCTTCGGCGGCCAATGCGCATACCACAGCAGAATCTATCCCGCCCGATAGCCCTAATATGGCCTGTTTAAAGCCCGATTTAACAAAGTAGTCTTTTATGCCTAATACTAATCCCTGGTGTATCTGCTCAATATCGCTTGGCCTTTCGGTTGTTATGGTCGATTCATGATCGAACGTAATGGCCGAGCTATCATCAAGTGTATAATAAGTAAGTACCTCTTTAAAGTACGGCAACTCGTCCACCACATTCCCCGTATTATCAAACACCAATGAGCCTCCATCGAAGATCAGTTCGGTTTGTGCGCCCACGTGGTTCACGTAAAAAAGCGGCAGGTTATATCGGCTGGCATTATCTTTTAATATCGCTATGCGTTCCTCATCGTGGTTGTAAGCAAATGGCGATGCCGCAATGTTGATCATTACATCCGGCTTTTGCTTGATGAGCGTATCCATCGGGCGGGTAATGTAAAGCGGGTTTTCGATGGTGTTCCACAGATCTTCGCAAATGGTTAGCGCAATACGCTTGCCCTTAAAATCTATACAGCTAAACTGGGTAGATGGCTCAAAATAACGGTACTCATCAAAAATATCATAATTGGGCAGCAGGGCTTTGTTTACCACTGCTTTTACCTCACCGTCCTCAATAAAATACGCCGAGTTGTTTAAGTCCTTCCCCTCCGGATTATTGTTGGGTGTGGGCAAGCCTATGATGCAGGCAATATCCCTGCATTCGGCAGCAATGGTTTTGGCGGCATCGGCACACAGGGTAATAAATTCGTTAAACTCCAGAAAATCGCGCGCAGGGTAGCCGCAAACGCATAATTCGGCAAAAACTACAAGGTCGGCGCCGTTTTGTTTAGCTTCGCGTATATGCTGAACGATCTTGCTGGTGTTCGATTCGAAATTGCCTACATGGTAGTTAAGCTGGGCTAATGCGATCTTCATGGTGTATGGTGGTATTGCTAACGCTGTAATGCAAATAAAAAAATTATTTTTGCTAAAACGACAGAAATGAATTCCTATTCTCTTAAAACGCAGCTTGTTTTTTTATGTTTCTTATTGTTGGCATTATCCGCCTGTAACAAACATAAAAAAATTGATGTTAGCGACATACAGGTTGATGTAAAAATTGAGCGTTTTGATAAGGATTTTGATACCCTGCGCATCAGGCCGATGGATGAGCAAGCCGGTATACTCTACAAAAAGTACGGCGTGTTTTACACCGATTATATAGAACGGATAATGAAAGCCGGCAGCGCCCGCGATACCGCCTACTTTACCCGCCTGCGTGCTATTTTTGCCGATAAAGCCTATGCCGACCTAAAGCACGACGTAGATGCCGCTTACCCTAACCTGGATAAGCAAACCGATGAACTCACCGACGCTTTTAAACATATAAAATATTATTACCCTAAAAGGGCACTGCCAAAACTTTATGCCTACTTCTCGGGTTTTGAAGCGCAAACCTCTATCGGGGACGGATATTTTGCTATCGGGCTCGATTTGTTTTTGGGTGCCGATTCTAAGTTTTACCCCTCGCTTGTAAACGCTTTTCCGCATTATGTAAGCCGCAGGTTTACGCCCGATAACATTACACCAAGGGTGGTGGAGGGCATGGCCCGCGAGGATATGTTCCCGGAAAATGAGCAGGATAAATCGTTGTTGGCTAAAATGGTGTATAACGGCAAGATAATGTATTACATGGACCAGATACTGCCCGATGTGCCCGACTCTACCAAAATTGGCTACACCGGCAAGCAAATAAAATGGTGCGAGGATTACAGAGGCGATATTTGGAGCTACTTTTTAGAAGAGAACCTGCTGTACGAAAGCGATTACCAAAAAATACAAAAATACCTTAACGAGGCCCCCTTTACCCCCGGGCTTGGCAACAATAACGATTCGGCACCAAAACTTGGGGTATGGACCGGCTGGCAAATAATACGCGCCTATATGGATAAACACCCGGAGGTTACGCTGCAGCAGTTAATGGCCGATAATGATGCGCAGAAGATTTTAAATGAGTCGAAGTACCGGCCGAAGAATCCGTAAAGAAACCCCGCCCTGTCATTGGCAGGGAAGCGTAGCGACGAGGAATCTTGTTGGATATGCAAGACGGATTTGCATGTCGGAAGTTGAATAAACAACAAGATCTCTCCCTCGTACCTCGGTTCGAGATGACATTTTGGTAAAGGTTGATATAAACAGAAAAAGCGCCGCCATCACTGGCAACGCTTTCCTTTATATCTAAAAAGTAAAAATTTAATCTAAGATTTTAAATACTGCCCTTAACGCGATGATAGAACCAAACAGCAAGATGATGTTTGATATTAACGTAGCATGCGGGAAATCGGCAAAACGCAGGTAGCAACCTAATAAACCTACTGCAACGGTAAGGACTAAAAATTTATAGTGGCTCTCTTTATTGGCATTTTCCATTGATTGCATATCGTCGTTTTTTTATTTGCCACAAAAATATAAATGTTTGCCGAAAACCGCTAACCTTTTTATGCTTTTACTGCTTTTTTATTCCAGCCCTGCGGCAGGTTTTCTTCAATCTCTATATTTTCAAATTCGGCACTTGCGCGCGAGCCTACCACCTTTGCCCAGGCAGCCATTTTACTGATGCCGTCCTTTAAGCTTACGTTGGCACTTTTGCCAAATACGCCTGCTGCTTTAGAGTGGTCGCTATGGGCGTGCATTACTTCTTTGCGGGCTTCCAGGTGGGTTACTTTTGGCTCAACGCCCAATTCATCGGCCACTACCTGCACCAGTTCGTTCACGGTGTAAGGCTTATCGGCACCTACGTTAAATACTTCGTTGTAGGCAGCGGGAACATTAGGGCTGTTGGCAATGTGCGGTGCAACATCATCAATATAACTAAATGCGCGGGTTTGTTCGCCATCGCCAAAAATGGTCATTGGTTTTTCCTGCATAATCTGGTTCATAAAAATACCGATAACATTACGGTATTTATCGCCAATGTTTTGGTTCTCGCCATAAACATTATGCGGGCGGAACACCACATAGTTTAAGCCGAACATGTGATGAGCAGCTTTCAAATCCATCTCTACAGCGTATTTTGCAACACCGTAAGGGTCTTCCGGCTGTGGCACCAGGTCTTCGCGCATAGGCAACTGGCCTGCGCCATATACGGCAATAGATGAAGTAAACACAAAGCATTTTACTTTATGCAATACCGAAAGGTTAATGAGGTTTACCGAACCAATAAGGTTGTTATTATAATTAAACCTGCGGATAAAGTGCGAAAGCCCTTCGGCAGCATAAGCGGCCAGGTGGTACACATAATCAAATTTGTGCTTTTCGAACAAGCCTTCCAGCAATTCATAATCATTGATGGAACCGATGATGAACTCAACGCCTGCCGGAACATGGTCTTCAAAACCGCCGCTAAGGTCATCCAACACAATTACCTTATGCCCAAGGTTTAGGCAATGCTTTGCTACGTGTGAGCCTATAAAGCCGGCGCCGCCGGTTACCAATGATGTTATCATATTATTTTAAGTATGGTTTAGTAGTATTTATTTAACCCTGCGGGTTCCGCTTTCTCAAATATCTTAAAAAAAAAGCTTAAATGTGCGTTAAAACGTTACTTAACTGCATCCGCAGGTTGTGCCATTACAGCAACTGCCTGCAAAAACCAAGCCGCATGTGGTATCCATTGCTCGGTCCAGCGCCATTCGTCGCCTTTGGCTTCCCTCTTAAAATCAATACCCGAGCCGTCCGGGCAGCCATCTTTGCCCGTAATCCCGTTAGAAATACCCCCACGCTCGCTTCCGTGCCCATAATTGGAGGCCATGTACGGCACATTATTTTGTCCGAAACCGTAAATAAAACTTGTGCTATACGGGTTACAGCCCATTATCCACGATAGCTGGCGTTCCGCATAATCCGCAAGTGTTGATTTTATTCCCCAGTTTCCTGTTGCAGGATACGCCAAGCGCCCGCCCACAACCGCAGCAGTAGCTAACGAACCCAGGCGGGCATTCTCGCCCTGCCACCACCAGCCAGTCTCGTTTTGGTGCGGGATAAAAAAGCCATCCTTTACCTTGCCTTTAAACAAAAAGCTTTGGCGGGCATATCCAAAAGGGTTACTTATTTTTTTGGTAACGGCCACCTGGTAATCCAACGACTGCCTTATAGTTTTTAAAGCTGCTGCGCGCAGGGCCTCGTCTTTCTCTTTATCCAGGTACCTCGACAAAGCCACTACCGGCAAGCCCGCATCCGAGGCATGGAAAAACGGGCGGTTGGCATCGTTGGAGATGAAATACCCGGCAGCGGTCATTCTGCCGTTCAGGTTCGCGGCGCGTTTACGGGCCTCATCTCGGTATTGCTCTTCATCGGTTACTATCCAAAGTTCGGTAGCCGCCATCAGGGCGCAATAGTCGTCTATAATGTTTTCTTTGCCGTCGTCGTCGTATTTTGTGTTGTTTACCAGCAGGTGGGCAAATGCACGTTTTGCCCCGGCCAGGTATTGGGCTGAGGTAAACCCGCCGTTCTTTTTCCATTGCGAGATACGGGCGAGCGCAGCAATGGCCATGCCCCCACCCTCGCGGAATGCGCATTGGTACTGATTGGTGGTAACGCTATTGGCCAGCAAGCCCACCACGCGGCGCGCGTTGGGGTCTTTATTAAAGTAACTAAACACGATCATATAAAAATAATCGTCCTTGCTTAAGGCACGCATCATATAATCGGCACCGTAAAGCGCCTCGTTATCCAGCGAATCTTGCAGGTTCCATTTTTTTAATAAATGCGGGATAGCTTCGGATGCGCTCGCCATACTCCAGGTAACCAGCGGCGTTTGCTGCGGCGAAAAGAAGTTGGAGTAAGCCAGGTGCGAAAAATATTTACTTACATCGCCCGATGCATCGCACCAGCCGCCGCGCATATCAACCTTTTCATCGCTACCGAAAAGCTGCATTTTGGCATCAGCAGCCAGTTCGCCGGGCGTGTTTGCACGTTGCTTATTATAATAGTGGATGATGGATGAAAGCGTACGCCTGGCCACCATATGCTCCCCTATCTCGAAGGGGTAAGAAGTATATACAGCCCCCTTGTATTTAATACGCAGCCTGTATTTACCGGCAATTTTAAACGCCGAAAAATCCGCCTGGAAAAACAGTTTGCCAGGCAACCAATCGGTTATCGTTTCCGGGGTGGTTAGCATGCCGGTGTAGGCTACCTTGCCGGTGGCCGTGCTTATCAAATTAAAACTAAATGCTTTGGTTAGCTTACTATCAAACTGTACCACGCCAACTTTGGGGCCGTTGCTATCAAAGGCTATTTGGTTTACATAGATAACCGGTGTGGAAAAAGCGGGCGACAAAAACAGCAGGAAAAACAGGCCTAAGTATAGTTTCTTCATATGGTTAATTTTCGTTCGTTTGGTATAAAACAGCCCTGATTTTGTGCCCATTTTTTCACTAAAATGAGTATTGTATATTTTACTTTTTCGCCGCCCAAAAAATGGCATTGGTTACCAATTTTCGGTAGGCTGCATCGTCAAATAAAATTGGCGAGTGGCCCATAAAAATATAAACGTTGCGGGCCTTTACATTTTCGTTCACCCAAACTACGGGGTGGTCGGCACCCATCTTTACGTCCGAATGGGGCCGATACGTTGTTTCATCAACCGTGGCAAGCACGCGCACATTGGGCCGCGGGCTTTTATCGTAACTGTACCACTCTTCTTTTTTGATGACGAATGATGCCGGCACACCGTTCATCACCGGGTGCTTCCTGTCCTCCACGTTAACGGTTGCCGAAGCAAAACCGGGAATATAGTTTTTATAAGTGATGCCGCCCATAAAGCCCGAAAACCACTGCCACATAGGGAAGCCATCAAATTCGCCAAGCAACGTAGCATGGTGGAAACCAATCCATCCACCCCTGCCATTGGTAATATAATCCTGAAAGGCCGCAACTGCGTTGGGTTTCCAGCCATAGGGGGCATAATCCAGCTGGACGAAGAGGTTGTATTTTGACAGGAACGCGCTATCGATGCTATCGGTATTCAATATATAATCAACTGTAAAGCCGCTATCAGCAGCCAGTTTACTGAGCCAGGCTTTGGCTACTTTGGAGTATTCTACATGGTGCCCACCGTTTTCGTAAAGGGCAATTACCTTAAATTGAGAGCTTTTTGGTTGTGCTGCGCAGCTTTGGCAAACCAATAAAAACGCGGCGAAGCAGAATAACAGGCGTATCCGTATCATGGCAGGGCAAGATCCGGGTGAGATAACAGATCTTGCCTCTAATGTAATATTTTATTTTCGGTTTTTAGCCGGTAACGCGCAACAGCGATTTGAAATCATCTACAACGATTGCGGCCGGTGGCGTGCAGCCGTA
>CBFGNE010000136.1:0-7728 GCA_965649995.1 uncultured Mucilaginibacter sp. | reverse complement strand
GGCTGGGCAGGTGGCAATGGCGATAAGCTCGGCAACATCAAGTTCGGTACCAATACAGGTGTTACCTTCCGCAAGGATGTACAGGCGCGCTGGTTTGCTTACTACCTAAAGGATAAGGGCAATGGTAAATTTGCCGAAGCCATAACTTTCCAAACCGGCAGCAACGAGTGGAAGAATTACAGCAAATGGCCACCTGCCGAATCGAAAATTAAAAACATCTATTTCCATAGTAACGGCAAGCTGTCATTTACCCCGCCATCGGCAACAGAGGCTGCGGCCGATAGCTACGTATCCGACCCTGCCAAGCCTGTTCCTTATCGCAGCCGCCCGGTAGAAGAAACCTATGGCCCGGGCTCGCGATGGTTTACCTGGCTTACGGAGGACCAGCGTTTTGTAGATAATCGCCCTGATGTACTCAGTTGGCAAACCGATACGCTTACCAGCGATGTAACTATTACGGGTAATATATTAGCAAAACTATATGCATCTACCACCGGCAGCGATGCCGACTGGGTGATGAAACTGATAGATGTTTACCCGGCAGAGTACAAACCAGAAATGAAGATGAGCGGCTATGAGTTTATGATAGCGAATGATGTGTTTCGCGGGCGTTTCCGCAAAAGTTTCGAGCATCCGAAACCCATCACGCCGGGCAAAGTGGAATTGTACACTATAGACCTGCACGGCAGCAACCACCTATTTAAGAAAGGGCACAGGATTATGGTGCAGGTACAAAGCACCTGGTTCCCGTTGATAGACCGTAACCCGCAGAAGTACGTGCCCAATATTTTTGAGGCGAAAGAAAGCGATTATATCCCGGCTACACACAAGGTTTACCATACGGTGAAGTTTGCATCGGCGATTGCATTGCCTGTGGTGGAATAGTGTTAGGGATAATTTAACCGCAGAGGTAGCAGAGTATCCGCAGAGAGGCACAGAGAATTAATTCGGCAAAGCCTCTGTGTCTCTCTGCGCTAATAAATATGCAAATCTCAGTGCTCTCTGCGGTAAAAAGACTACTGCTATCGTATCACCCAATTAAACCCCACCAGCACAACGTACTGCAGCACCAGCACGCCATCAAGGTAAAAGAAATAATAATACTCATCCTTTTCCCATTTAGAGCGGAAGATAAGCCAGCCCATTAGGATTGCCGTTGTGGTGAGGGCGAAGAAATCTACACTAAAACCATTGTTGCGGAACAGGAACAGCAGTACCACGTACCCGGCAAGCAATACCTGGCAAAACAGGTAGGCATTCTTTTCGCCCCAGGCAACGGGGATGGTTTTTAAGCCCGATTGCCGGTCCTGGAACAGATCGCGGATGTCGAAAGGGACGGTTAGCGCGCCAATGAGGAGGAAGCGTTTGGCAATCAGTATCATGGTATCGCGCATGGATACATCTGCCAGGTGCTGGTTTTCGGCCTCTAAAATCGGCAGTA
Organism: uncultured Mucilaginibacter sp.; assembly: GCA_965649995.1. Lineage (GTDB taxonomy): Bacteria > Bacteroidota > Bacteroidia > Sphingobacteriales > Sphingobacteriaceae > Mucilaginibacter. The sequence continues at coordinate 6,287 of CBFGNE010000136.1, read as the reverse complement.
AAACACAGCTTAGCGTCCATACTATGGTAATGAGGATGGGCTTTAGGCCAGGGATGTTGCGTAGCCCAAACTTATGCTCGCCTATGGTGAAAAGCGGGATACTGTAGCAAAAAGAAAGAATAGACAGGAATACCAGCAATATCCGTGCTTCCATCGATAGCAGGAAAAACAGGGGGATAAGCGATAGCAGCGATACAATTGTAAACGTTACCATCAGCCGGTTATGCGAAAAGAACCAGCGCACACGCTTGTAGGGCGATGCCTCGGGCTTATCCGGCTTGGTTAATAATATACTGAAATTGTAAATGCCTAAGGTGGATGTAAAAAGCAGCCCGGTAACCGCCGGTATAGGTTTAGAACCAATAAGGTGAAAGGTAACCAGCGCCTGCGCGACGGCACAAAGCGACATAAACAGGTTGCTGAAAAGAAAAAAATCGAATACAGGCCCGAGCAGTTTTTTCATGGGTAACCTTTATGGATTTGGCCCGCGGTTGTTTTAGGCTTTTAAAGATGGATCGGCCGCGGCTTTTAATGTAAAAATAGTGATCTCCGGCAATATTCCAATTCTGCCGGGGTAGCCCAAAAAACCATAACCTACGTTTACGTAAATTTGCTGGTGCTTTTCGCGGTACAAGCCTGCCCATTCGGTGTAAACATATTCTATCGGGCTCCATTGGATATCGGGCGTACGTACACCAAACTGCATACCGTGGGTGTGGCCACTAAACATCGCGTCTATCTGTGGGTATTTTGGTAACACCTCTGCCCGCCAATGCGAAGGATCATGCGAGAGGAGGAGTTTTACCGGCAGGTCATCCGTATTTACAATGGCCTTATCCATGCGGCCGTATTTGGGGAAACGGCTCATTTCGCCCCAATTGCCTATGCCCAGCACACCAATCTCTTCGTTGCCTACTTTAATCCGGCGGTTTACATCCACCAGCAGGTCCCAGCCCAGTTCTTTGTGAGCAGTTACCATGTCGGCATTGTTTTTAATTTTGTCAGCCGCAGAAGGCCATTCGCTGTAGTCGCCGTAATCGTGGTTGCCTAATATCGAAAATACGCCAAGCGGCGCGCGTACTTTATCAAACACATCCATGTAATGCTTTACTTCCCCGGTTTGGCGGTTCACCAAATCGCCGGTAAAAAATATCACATCGGCCTTTTGTTTCATCAGCATTTCTACACCGGCCTTCATTTGCCATTTGCTGTGGAAACTGCCCGTATGGATATCCGATATCTGCCCGATGCGCATGCCATCAAAGGCTTTTGGCAGTTTGGGGAGGTAAAGGTTTACATGCTCCAATTGGTAATCGTACAGCCCTTTGCTCATGTTATGCTTAATAGCATAAAGCGGGATAGCGCCCGCAAGCAGCCCCGCCTTCATTAAAAATTCCGAACGGGGGATGGAGCCGAATAGGGCGGTTTCTTTTGTAGTTGCAGTAGCAGGGTTGGTAGCAGTTGCGGTGGCAGTTGTTTCGGGTGTTTTGTTTTTTTGTATGAGGTAGATAACAAACCGGCGGGCATCATCAACCAAAATAAACAACACGTAAAATATCTTGAAGATAAATACAATGAAGAACAGGAACAGCAGCGCCCCCCGCAGCCCAACGCCCCCCATCCGCACATAAACAGCACTGAATAAGGCTGTAATTAAAAATATAGCGCCGCCCCAATAAGAACGTTTAAACCACCTTTTATGGATAAACTTTGTTTTTTTGAACGCGGTTTGCAGCCCCCGAAGAATATAATAATCGATAGCTAACAGAACGATGATGAGCAAAATAGTAATTACCGGGCCCTGCATTAAATAAATAGCTGGTGAACAATAGGATTAGTAGCGGTCGTCGTCGATATCGGAATCGTCGTCGGGCTGCAAGTTAAACAAGCTATTGAACATATCCGAGAAAGCAAACCCATTATCTAAAAATCCCTTGTTCAGTTGCGAAAACTCTGCCAGCCCGTGCAGGATAAACTCCTGTAAAAGCAAGGTTTGGTTCTCGGTTAGGCGTGGGTGGAATTTCTTCACAATATCCTTTAGTCCGGGTACGGCATTCAGCAGTTTTTTGTATTCCTGCGCCGGCAGCCCATCAACCAAAGCAATGCTGTTGCCATCGCCAAACCAGTTGATGATCTCGGCATAAGGGTTTACGCCTTTTGCTTTTTTTGCCTTCTCCGGATCTGGGAAGAATTGCAGCAGCAATGTTTTTATGGCTTTGCCGATAAGGATATTGGCCACTTTGCCCGGGCCTTCCAGCTCGCCCTCGTAAACAAGTTCTATTTTACCGGTGATGGCGGGGATAACGCCCAGGAAATCGGAGATGCGCACAAACGTGCTGCTTTCGCCGTTGATGATCATCCTGCGCTCGGCATTGCTTATCAAATTCTCGTAAGCCGAAATGGTTAAACGTGCCGATACGCCCGATTTTTTATCGATGTATTCTGATGCGCGTGCCTCGAAAGCTATCTGCTCAATCAAATCTTTCACCAAGCCATCAGCTTCTACATTGATACGCTGGTCCGGCGTAAGCATGGCTTCCTGCTGGGTTATTTTGCGCGATATTTCTACCGTGCGCGGGTAGTGGGTAAGTATCTGGCTTTCTATACGGTCTTTCAATGGCGTTACAATGGAGCCACGGTTGGTATAATCCTCGGGGTTTGCAGTAAATACGAATTGAAGGTCTAAAGGCAAACGGAGTTTAAAACCACGGATCTGGATATCCCTTTCCTGCAAAATATTAAACAGCGATACCTGGATGCGTGCCTGCAGATCGGGCAGTTCGTTTATTACGAAAATGCCGCGGTGCGCACGCGGTATCAAACCAAAGTGGATAACACGCTCATCAGAGTAGGTAAGTTTCATGGTAGCCGCCTTTATCGGGTCAACATCGCCGATTAAGTCGGCAACGGTAACATCCGGGGTGGCCAGCTTTTCGGTATAGCGTTCGCTGCGGTGTACCCAGGCAATCGGGGTATCATCGCCCTTACTTTCTATTACATTATGCCCGTACCAGCTGATGGGCGCCAATGGGTCATCAAATAGTTCCGAACCCTCTATATAAGGCACATATTCATCAAGCAGGTTCACCAATAAGCGCGCAATACGGGTTTTTGCCTGCCCGCGCAAGCCCAATAGCAATATATTATGGCGCGACAGGATAGCAGTTTGAAGATCGGGGATAACCGTATCCTCAAAACCTACAATGCCTTCAAAACCGCCTTCTTTATTTTGTAACTGGGTAATCAAGTTAGCCCGCAACTCATCCTTAACAGATCGGCTCACATAGCCCGTTTGCTTTAGCTGACCATGTGTTTTTATATTATTTTTACTCATGCTTCGTTTTTGATTTCACCGATTTTGGGGTGATTTCACCGATTACACCGATGATTTTTATGATTTCTGTCTCGTTCCTTGTCTCTTGCGTCTTGTCTCTTGATTCTTATCTCTTGACTCTCTTTGAGCTTACCTCACGTTCTTCCTTCTGTTCCTGGCGTAGTCCTCAAAAATGTATTCGCCGAGGTTGTTTAGCGAGCTGTAAAACGCTTTGCCGCCATTGGTCTCGGTAAATTTACGTACAAATTGCTGCAGGTAAGGGTCCTTCGCTATCATAAACGTGGTGATAGGGATCTTTAGCCTTTTGCACTGCGCCGCCATGTTCAGCGTTTTGTTCACCACTTTCCTATCAAGCCCGATACTGTTTTTATAATACTTGGTGCCCTCTTTTAAGCAGGTAGGCTTGCCATCGGTTATCATAAATATTTGCTTGTTGTGCGTTTTACGGCGGCGAAGCATATCAGTGGCCAGCTCCAGCCCGGCGTAGGTATTGGTATGGTAAGGGCCAACTTGCAAATATGGCAGATCCTGCAGCGTTACCGGCCAGGCATCGTTGCCGAAGACCACAATGTCCAAAGTATCTTTAGGGTACTTGGTGCGGATAAGTTCTGCCAGTGCCATCGCTACTTTTTTGGCGGGGGTTATCCTGTCCTCGCCATAGAGGATCATGGAGTGCGAAATATCGATCATCAGCACGGTAGAGGTGAGGGTTTTGTAATCCATTTCCTCCACTTCCAGGTCGCGCTCGGTCATCATAAAATCGTTGCCTATGCCGTGGTTTACCTGCGCGTTCTGGATAGATTGCGTCATATCTATCTGATCCAGGCTGTCGCCAAACTCAAATTCGCGGCGCTCGGCGTTTTTTTCGTCGCCCTGCCCGCTTTGCGGCGAACGGTGGTTGCCCTTCCCCGATTTTTTTAGCTTGCCGAAAATTTCTTCCAGTGCCGACTGCCGGATGCTCTGCTCCGTTTTGGCCGTAATGCTCATCTCGCCGCTTTGGTTGTCCTCACTCAGGTAGCCTTTTTGCTTCAGCTCGTCAATGAAATCGCCCATGCCATACTCATCGTTGGTAAGGTTGTATTGCTTATCCAGTTCGTTTAGCCAGGCCAGGGCTTCGCCTGCATCACCGGCGGTGTAGTTAAGCAGCTCCAGGAATAATTTTAGTAATTCTTCAAATCCGCCTTTGGGGATTTGGTTGGGTTTGAACTTAGAAAATCCGTAACCACGCATGTTGTACCCTTTCTTAGTATAAAGTAACGGATTATTTTATTCAAAAGTTTGAGGCGGAAAGTATTTAAACTGAATTGTTAGGCTGATATGACAAAGAACCGGGATTGAACAGATTTATACGATTTTTTGGATTTTGATTTGCGGAGGGTTATTAGTTTAAGTAGAAGTTAAAAAACAGGTGGACGAAGCTAAAGTCTCCCCTTCCGGGGGAGGTTTAGAGGGGGCTATTTGGCACGCCGCTTACGCAAACTGCGCCACCACCTCATCTACATTATAAACCGGATTGGCGCCGCGCTGGGTGGTTACGTACGCGCCTACCGCGCAGGCTTTGTCGAGCAGGGGCTGCATCGGGGTATCGTTTAGTAAACCGGTGATAAACGTTGCCAGGAACGAATCGCCTGCGCCAACGGTATCTACCACGTTTACGGTGCAGCCGGGGTGTTCGTAAAATTCGTAGTCGTTCCAAATAATGGCGCCATGCGCGCCGCGGGTTACGCAGATAATTTTGGTATGGAACTTTTTCTGAAACTCGGTTATCTTTTGCTTCAGGTCGCCGTTGCTGCCATGGATAAGCAGCTCGGCCTCTTCCTCGTTCATTTTTATCACGTCGGCACGGGCAGCAAGGGTTTCTATGGTGTTCATGCCGAAATGTGGCGGGCGCAGGTTTACGTCGAATATTTTTAGGGCTTCGCTTTCGTCCAGCACGTTTAGCAGGGTGTTAAAAGTTGCTTCGTCGCGGCAGGCCAGGCTGCCAAATACAATGCCGCCCGCCTGTTTTGCCGCCTCCCGCAGTTCGTCGGTAAACCCGATATTATCCCACGATACCGGCTTTGGTATAATATAAGTGGCCTGGTTGTCCTCATCCAACTGTACAGTAACTTCGCAGGTAGGGAGGTTCTCATCGCGCTGTAATAGGGGGCTGTATAAGCCGTTTTCTTTCAAAAAGCCGGTAAGCTCCACGCCCGAAGGATCGAGCCCTACGCTGCTGGCAAACAATACATCGTTGCCCTGTTGCACCAGGTGGCGGGCTACGTTCATAGGCGCACCGCCCGCTTTTTTAACATCGCCAAAGGCATCCCATAAAACTTCGCCGAAACATAATACCTGTTTGTTCATAAATTGGTTGTATGATGCGTAAAGCTAATAAATTTTACGGTTACAGATCGGCAAAAAAAATCGGATTTCGGATTTGCGGCTTCGGATTTACCCCTTTAACCCCTTATCTTAGTTGGATGAAAAAATATCTTGTCTCTTGCCTCTTTCTTCTTGCCTCTTTCTCCTGCTTCGCGCAAAATAAAGACCGGCAAGCCATCGTCAAACTTATGGCCGACCAGCAAACCGCCTGGAGCAAAGGCGACCTGGAAGGTTTTATGCAAGGCTACTGGAAGTCGGATTCGCTGATGTTCATCGGCAAGCGCGGCCCGGCCTACGGCTGGCAAACCACGCTGGATAATTATAAAAAAGGCTACCCTGATAAAGCCGCCATGGGCGAACTTACCTTCCGGTTGGATAAGATAGAACTGCTGGGCAGCAAGGATGCCTTTGTAATGGGCGCCTGGAGCCTTAAACGCGAAAAAGATGCCCCCGGCGGGTATTTCACCCTATGGTTTAAAAAGATTGATGGGGTGTGGAAGATAGTTTGTGATCATACGAGTTAGATATGAGATGTGAGATATGAGATATGAGATATGAGATATGAGATATGAGATATGAGATATGAGAT